>DUCW01000242.1:8702-9115 GCA_012959595.1 Gemmatimonadota bacterium | reverse complement strand
GGTATCACCAGAGCTCCTATGCCCCTTAGGATTTCAGCTCCCACCAGAGATCCGACACCATTCCCACAGTCCAAAACAATCTTCAGGGGTTTCTTAAGTCTAAATCGAGCCACGATATCTTTGACATAGTCCTTGGTGACATCAATCTTGGAGCAGCGGCCTCTTTCTGCTTGCCCCCTTTTGGCCTGGGGTCCATCGGACGACACAAAATTCCAGAGCCGTTGGATGTCTTTTCCATAAAAAGGATGGCCCTGCAAACTCATTTTAACACCGTTCCATTCCACTGGATTGTGTGAGCCTGTTATCTGGATACCTGCGTCCAAATGAAGTTGCTTCTCAGCCCAATACACAGTAGGAGTTGGAACTGTCCCAATATCAGTGACTTGTGATCCTGCAGAAACCAATCCTTCTAT
>DUCW01000242.1:4969-8692 GCA_012959595.1 Gemmatimonadota bacterium | reverse complement strand
AACTTTCTGCTAACTGTTGTGAAGAAGGACGGTTATCTCTACCCACAACAACTTTTGGACAGGTTTGCAGGTAACGAGCGGCTATCGATCCGAAAGCGAATCCAATATTTTCTAGCAAGTGTGGTGTAAGCTCATCCTCAACAATACCTCTGATGTCATACTCTCTGAAAATATGGTCTATAGACCGCATGATACACTCTTTTCCCCGGTGTTCAAGTATGCCAACTCAGGTGATTTGGACATCATTTCATCAGTGACGCCAAGCCTACAAATTCAATCCACTTGGAGGGAAAAATCCCCAGATAAATTATAAGCACTGAAGTGAAGATGAGAATCGACCGCAGTATAGCTGGCATTGGGACGGGACTGCTTGACTCATTTTTGGTTTGAGCCAATGGATCCTTCATCCACATAAGCCAAGCAATCTTTAAGTAATACCAATATGAGATGAGTGTGCTAAGGACTAGAGCAACGCACAAAGATATATAGTTGTCCTCCAGGGCTCCCTGGAGAATCAAAACCTTACCAATGAATCCTCCAGTTCCCGGGAACCCACCAAGAGAAAACAGGAAGATCGTCAGTGTCAAAGCAATAAATGGATAATTGCTTCCAAGGCCTGAATAATTCTCTACTTCAAGATTGTCTTCACTCTGATCTGAGACGAAGGTGATCCCGGCGAATAAACCAAGATTTGCCAGAACATAGGCGGTCAAATAGAACAATAATCCCGATTGAGATGTAGCATTATTGGCTATTATGGTGATCAGGAGATACCCACTATGAGCTATACCAGAATAAGCAAGCAGTCTTTTGATATTGTTTTGAGTGAGTGCAACCAAATTAGCGCCTACCATGGTGAGAATAGACAAACACCAGAGCACATCGGACCAAGAATAGTGAACTCCTTCCAGGTGAACGGCAAAAACCCGAAAAAATGTCAAGAAGGCACCAGCTTTAACTGCTACCGACATATAAGCAGTGACGGGGAGAGGAGAACCTTCATAAACGTCCGGAGTCCACATATGAAAAGGTACAATAGACACCTTGAAACAGAATCCCACTGCCAGCATGATAGTCCCGATCAGCAACATTGATTCGTTTGCACTACCCGTTGTTACAGCACCTGCTATCTCAATCAAATTGACTGATGAAGTGGCCCCATAAACAAGGGCTACTCCATACAGGAAAATTCCGGTAGAGAAAGCACCTAATAAGAAATATTTCAATCCGGCTTCGGAACCTCGTGGACTTCTCTGGTCTATCGCTGCCAGGGCATAAACGGAGATGGAAGCGATTTCCAAGCCTATGAAAATCAGCATCAAATCCAGTGACGCTGACATTACCATCAGACCTACGGAACAGAACAATAGCAAAGCAAAGTATTCCGGGGCTTGGAGCTCTTGACGTTCCACGTATGGAATAGAAATCAGAATTGTCAAACCCACAGAAAGGAGGAGGATCCAATTGGCCACTAGTGAGTAAGCATCAACAGCCACTATGCCTTGGGGCGATGAAACGTTTGTAGTGTAGAGTATGTAGTTCGCAAGTCCCGCAGTTGCGATCCCTAGCAAGCTAATGTAGCCTAAATTTCGGACCTCCTTGACCCTTCCATTCCTACCTCTACTAGCTCCGAAGAGTAGTACTGTAATAGCGAAGACTGTAAGTAAAATCTCTGGAGCCATTGCCAGGAAATAATGCCATTGTTTAGTAAAATCCATACCTAGAACTCCCTACATGCGGCGATCGATCGAGTTGCCATATTGTCCGGTCCAAGCCAGGCCACAAGTCCCTCATGCCCCAATCCAACAGCATCGACTGTAGATCGATCGATCCTTTGAGCTTCTTCAACGGTCTCAATGACCAGGTCGAGAGAAGGAGCCATTCTGTCCATGAATGGTTTCGGATAAACTCCCAGCCAAATAATGCCGATTATAAGGGGAAACAAAACCAATATTTCCCTTCTCGAGAGATCATTCACAATATTTTCCGGATTAGTTCTAGTAAAGAAGATGCTCTGTATCATAGGAAGCATATAGTAGGTAGCGAAGACCACTCCACTAGCCGCAAATATGGCCATGGTTGATCGAGCTTCGAAGGCTCCGATCAAGGCCAGAAATTCACCCGTGAATCCACTGGTTCCAGGGACTCCTATTGAAGCGAATGCAGAAATCAGGAACGCCGTTGTTAACCAAGGAGCCATGGTCGCTAATCCACCAAAATCAGCAATGTTTCTAGTTTTAGTTCGCTCATACAGCATGCCAAGCAATAGAAACAATGCTCCCGTAGATAAACCATGTGAAATCATTATTATCATTGCTCCCTGCAGTCCATTTTCATTAAGAGCAAAGATCCCAAGGACAACGAACCCCATATGAGCGACTGAAGTGTAAGCCACCAGTTTTTTTGCGTCAGTTTGTACAGCTGCTGTCCAAGCACAAAGTAGGATACCCAAAACACCCAATCCCATCAGTGATGTAATCACAACGGGTGCACTGGCGGCTAAAGGGAAAAAGGGAAGTAAAAATCGGATAAAGCCATAAGTTCCCATTTTGAGTAGAACCGAGGCTAGCACTACAGACCCAGGCGTGGGAGCTTCCACATGAGCATCTGGCAACCAAGTATGCAGTGGAAAAAGAGGGATTTTAATGGCAAACGCCAATCCGAAAGCCCCAAAGAGCCATAGTTGCTCACTGACGCTTAAGGGTATTTGGAGGAAATGGCTTATCGCAAAAGATTGCGACCCTCCCTTTGTATACATATAAAGGATTCCTACTAACATCAGTAGTGAGCCCAATGAAGTATACAGGAAAAATTTCACTGCAGCATATATTCTTCTATCTCCACCCCATATTCCCACTATGAAATACATGGGGATCATGGTCAACTCGAAAAATACGTAGAAGAGAAACATGTCAGTGGACAAGAATACTCCCAAAACTGCGAACTCGAGGAGCAACATTAAGGAGTAAAAAGCTTTTTCTTTCTTCTTTATATATTCAAAAGCTCCAAGTATGGCTATTGGAGAGATGAAAGCAGTCAGGATTACCATGAAAAGGCTAATTCCATCTACTCCCAAAGAATAACTGACACCAAACATCTCTATCCAGTCAAATGAACTGACCATTTGGTATCCAGGACCTTGATCGGGGGAATATCCCAACCAGAGAGAGATGCTCAGTAACAAGACCAAGCTACTCCAGCACAGTGCCGTCATCTTGGCTTTGGCACGAGTTGTTACCAGTACATGCACAGATCCAATTAAAGGGAGCCAGAGTAAAGCATGGAGCAACCAAGATTGGTTGAAAGAAGACGCTAACATTTTAGGTTATGACCATGATGAGGACCGCGAGCAGTCCAACGGTTAAGAAGAAAGCATAAGTATTAACTTGTCCCGTATGGAAAAGGCTGCCGAACCAACCGATCCCTTTGGCAAACCGTCCAGAAAGGTTGACTGATCTATCAATCAATCCTTGATCGAATTTTCGCCAACAGAAATGTGATATCCTCCACAAAGGCCTAACGATCCACTCATCGTAAAGTTCGTCGATATACCATTTGTTATACAAAAATTGGGATAATTTACTGTCGGGCGATTTAGACATCGCCGAACCTATTTTCTTTTTCGACATCTGCTGTATCGTAGCTGTAACTAGTAATATCGCTGCACTGGTTGAAATTAATGCCCAGGTCACTTCTCCTCCCCCAATGGGAGATTCGTGGCCT
>DUCW01000242.1:2339-4906 GCA_012959595.1 Gemmatimonadota bacterium | reverse complement strand
CACTGGATCTAACCAGTGATGTAACCAGTCAGTCATAGGGAGCTGTCCAAATCCACCCACGACAGATTCCATTAAGTCTGGAGTGACGTTCACCCATCCTCCGAAGAAAGATAAAAACCCTAATATCATTAACGGTATCAGCATAACCATTGGAGTTTCAGCTATTTCAGGCTGGCCTTGTTCGACTGTCCGATTATTTCCATGGAAAGTCATCACCATAAATCGGGTCATATAAAAAGCGGTTAAAAGGGCGGTTAAAATCGCCAGGGCCCAATAAAGCTTATAGAGCATCGGAAAGGGTGAAAACTCGGCCATGGCTAAGCTTCCAGTCATCCAAATGATTTCATCTTTGGAGAAAAATCCAGATAAGGGCCAAACGCCCGAAATTGCCAAAGTCGCCACCCACATGAGAAAGCAGGTTATTGGCATATACGAGCGAAGACCACCCATATTTCGCATATCTTGTGGGTCATCCTCGGAATGAACTTTGTGAAGAGCCTGATGCATAGAGTGGATTACGGCCCCAGCCCCCAAAAACAAAAGTGCTTTAAAAAATGCATGGGTGACCAAATGAAACACCCCCGCTGTGTATGCCCCTACTCCCACAGCTAAGAACATATAGCCCAGCTGGGAAATAGTAGAATAAGCTAACACCTTCTTTATATCATGTTGCCTACATGCTATCGTGGCTGCAAAGAAAGCAGTACAAACACCAACCCCGGCCACAACCGCAGAGGTCAGAGGTGCCAGTGAGAACAATAGAGAAGATCTTACGATTAAATAGACCCCAGCTGTAACCATTGTCGCAGCGTGTATCAAGGCTGACACCGGGGTCGGTCCAGCCATAGCATCCGGAAGCCATACAAAAAGAGGTATCTGTGCACTTTTCCCTACGGCTGCCAAGAGAAAGAACAGGGTGATCAGAGTCACCATGCCTCCTCCATATACAAACACCTGGGAAGCACTCTGTGATAAAGTTTGATAGTCGACAGATCCAACCGCACCATACAGTAAAAATATACCAAGCAAAAAGCCTAGATCTCCAATTCTATTTACTATGAAAGCCTTTTTCCCGGCGGAGGCTTTTTCTTCATCCTCAAACCAGTAGCCAATTAACAGGTAAGAACAAAGACCAACCCCTTCCCAGCCCACAAACATTATAGGATAGCTAGATCCCATCACTAAAATCAGCATGAAGAAAATAAAAAGGTTCAAATAGGCAAAATATCTAGCGTATCCTTTCTCATCTTCCATATAGCCCATACTAAAAACATGTATAAGAAACCCCACACCCGTTATCACGCTCATCATCACAATGCTAAGGGCATCTATCTGTATGCCAGCTTCCACTACAAACTGTGATGTCTCAATCCATGTCCAATAGCTTCTATTCAGAGTTGACGGATGTTCCGTTAGGAACATCCGTAGGCCATTTGTAGCAACAAGAAAAAATGATATCAATACACTCCCCGGACCGACCAAGGAAGCCACCCTCTTAGACATTAGGATGTCTTGGTCAGTCACTTCTCGTCCTGGTCGGTTTATATAAAGGGATATCACTCCATTAATGAGGAAACCTAGAAGGGGCACCAATATCACTAGACCTGGATAGAAAGGTTCCCAGTTGAGAACGTCATCGATTAAGGCTCCACTCTCTAGCAATGGGAATAGCTCAGAATGATTCAACTCTACCACCTAAGGAAACTAAAATTGTCAGTGATAACCGTTTGATGATGACGGAAAATCGAAATAATGATAGCCAACCCGACGGCTGCTTCAGCCGCGGCAACCGTCATTACAAAGAAAACGAATAGTTGCCCTTCTATTCCTGCGTAGCGTGACAGAGCCACAAAAGCCAAATTGACAGCATTCAACTGCAACTCAATGCAGAGAAACATAATGATCGCATTTCTTCTGACAATGACCCCCAATGTTCCAATGACGAAAATAATCGCACTCAGAAAAAGGACTTGAGTGATCATATCAGTCGGCTTTTTTTGCCAACGCCACGGCCCCTACAATCGCGACGAACAAGAGGATTCCTGTGAATTCAAAGGCCACTACATATTCAGTGAAAAGTGGTTCGGCGATAACCCCGGTTATACCTTTTCCAGCGACCTCCATGTCTATTTCTGAGCCAACATCTGAGAATCGGATCCAGGCGTCATCGCTGATTCCAAGTTGGTTGGCTAATAATCCTCCTATACTTCCCGTGACACCAAAGCCCAGCAAGACAGCTAGACCACCTCTTATGTCCTTTTTATAGTCATGGCCGAGATTCAGCAACATGATGACGAAAAGGAAAAGGACAACGATCGCTCCGACCATACTTGGTAATAAATTCAATAGTCCCTCCCAAACGGATCTAAACGATTCTAAAATCGTCATTGCAAATGCCTTGCCTTCTTTCGATACCATTGCATGCTTGTTCTAATGCATTCTTACATTCTTTCAATTCAATTGTAGCTTGAAGTCAATGGCTTAAATAGTGTTTGTTAAGTTTAAGCTAGGTTCCACTCTCAGATAATTTTTTTGATGAAAAAAGATAATCGATGGGAGATGGTCTG
>DUCW01000242.1:0-2329 GCA_012959595.1 Gemmatimonadota bacterium | reverse complement strand
GAAGAATATTAAAGCACTCAAAATTCAGCTCCCTTTCGACCTTTTTTCAAATCTAGTGAAATCATCGGTTATCCTAATTACTCACTTGTTGGATCAGAAGGATCCCAGAGCAGAGTTGTCGGATGGTCTTGGTGCATCAGTCGATCCAAGTCGTAAACAAAACGTTCTCTAGAGTATTCCGCATTCTCAAAATCTTGACCTACGTGTATCGCTTCAACTGGGCACACCTCCTGGCACATCCCACAAAAAATACAACGGAATTCATCGATTTCGTAGACTATGGGATACCTGTTTCCTTGATCATCTTCGCCTCCGACTAAGCGAATGCAATTGGCTGGGCACACCGTAGGGCAAAGTCCACAGGCGACACATTTTGGCCTGCCATCTTCATGCACTTCCATGCGATGTGTGCCTCGCCATCTAGGGTGTAGCCGAGTTTCTACTTCGGGATATTGTTGGGTTATTTTTTTGGGGTTCAACATATGCTTTAAGGTGATCTTCATCCCTTTCAGGGCCGCCCGCAGATAGGAAGTATCTTTGATCTCCGGTCGAGTTACTAAGGTAGTTGTTATCGCCATAATGATTCGTCCACAAATAGTCTTTTTTTATTTCTTGACATTACATCGCGATTGAAAATAGACAATGGCTTAGACTCCGACTTTTTTCCCTGAGGCCGCACCACTTATTGTCCCACCCCTGTCCACCACAAAAACAAACGCCAAGGTGCAGATACCGCTAACAACGGTGAGCACCAAACCAAAAACAAAGCCGTAATCAATTCCAGACTGGGAAAGGGTCAGGATAGTAGCTGCAACTATCATGGCGTAACCTAATGAGATAGGTAGTATAATTTTCCATCCCAACTCCATCACCTGGTCGTACCTGAATCTTGGTAGCGTCCATCTTATCCAGATATATAATAGAAGAAAAAAACCAGTCTTAGCTGCAAATCCAAGAAATGTTGCCAAAGTCTTCCACACGGATAGACTAGCTGAAATCGGAGCCCCATCCCCAGTGAATCCACTAATCCAGGCTCCGTCATGCATGAACACGTCATCCCAAGAGCCAGGAAGATCCCAACCACCGAAAAATAGAGTTGCCATCAACGCCGAAGCAGTGACCATGTGGGCATACTCTGCAATGAAAAACATAGAGAATTTCATGGCAGAGTATTCTGTATGAAATCCAGTAATCAGTTCAGATTCTGCTTCCGGCATATCGAAAGGTAAACGGTTTGTCTCTGCAAATGCACATATCAAAAACAAGATGAATCCCAGTGACAGCGGAAGTGAAAACCACAAGCCTAGTTCCTGTTGCTTCCAAACAATCTCGGTCAATGTCACATTCCCGGCTAACATCAACACAGTAATCAGACTTAGGCCTAGGCCAACCTCATAACTAATCATCTGTGCTGACGCTCTTAAGGCCCCCAGGAAAGCATACTTGTTGTTAGAGGCCCACCCAGCGATCACCACCCCATACACACCGAGCGAACTTAAAGCTAAGATGTAGAGGACTCCGATAGGGACATCCGCTATTATCATGGGAACTACTCCCCAACTTGTCGGCAGCGGTGCAGCGAACGGAATGACAGCGAAAGTCACCAATGCTGGGATCATAGCCAGCATTGGTCCTATGAGGAAATAAAACTTAGAAGCCGACGCAGGGAGAGTTTCTTCCTTGAACAAATTCTTCAAACCGTCAGCTATGGGTTGAAGCAAACCCATAGGGCCAACTCTGTTGGGACCCAATCTGTCTTGAATGAAAGCGGAGATCCTCCTTTCCGCCAAAGTTGTGTAGGCGACAGTTAGCATGATGATCCCAAACATTACCGTAATCTTAGTCAGTGTAATCAGATAGAACACCATCCCATCTTCAGCACTAACAATCTGCAGTCTCTCCATATCAACCCTTCGTAACCTGGGCATCAAATTCAAGTTGAAATCCCATAGATCCTAATTGTAGATATGTCAGCCCAGTGAATGCTTCGGATACTTCTGAAAGTTGATCGAATACATCCTCAACAGTTTGCCTGGTTTCAATCCCAGTAACGGCAGAGGTGAGGTCATTCAACACGGACCAAGCAGGCCTTGCATCCCTGGGTCCTTCAAGGCTTCCAAAAAATTTCTGAACCCTTTTGTCACAGTTAGTGAAAGTCCCGTTCACTTCAGCAAACGTTTTAATTGGAAGGGTGAAATCGGCTCTTTGAAGAGATTCGGAAGAATGAGAGCCGAGATAGATTATAAGGTTTGTGTCTTCTCCGAAATTCGCCTCTTGGTCTTGTAACCTGTCTCCGACAACCAGAATCATATCTGCTTCTTCAGAGATG
>DUCW01000241.1 GCA_012959595.1 Gemmatimonadota bacterium | reverse complement strand
CCTGTTTCTGAATCGGTCCAACCCCAGACGTCATTTACGGTTACTCCTCGTGGTGCCAAGTCTTCAACAGGCATGAAGGACACCAGGTCGAAACCTTCGCATTCGAAAGCGGAAGCTTGACCTCCTGAACATTCAATTTTTTCTCCGATCACTGGTTCAAAACCTTCTACCTCACCCATGACTACTCCAGTTTGTTCCCATTGATGGTTAACATATTCGAAGATGTTGGCGACGCCTGTCCGGTAGTCGGCCCCAGTGGAACCGACTACTGCGAGGTTATTTGCAACAGCTACCATAGCTCCGAAGGCGTCACCTCGTTCTGGATGGCCAGGAGCTAACCGTTTTACGGATGTCCATTCTTGAGAGTCGTTACCACTGAGTACATAGGTCAGGCCTTGGCGTTCTTGTGCGTTAGGGGATCCGATCCACACTTGACCTGCAGAATTAGCTAATGAGCTTCCAAAACCGCTCATGTGATATCCTTCAAACGGTAGGAGCCTGCCAGCAAGACGGGGGTTTTTCTCGATAGAATTCAGATTGAATGTGAAGATCGATCCCTCTCCAAGGTTGTGGCCAGGAGCGGAAACGAGTAGTTGATCTTTATCTACGATCAAAGATGTGCCAAAGTTATCGTTTGGTTTGCCAGTAGGAAGTCTGAACTCACGGTATTTTTCCCAGTCATCAGAGATTTTGAGGAATTCGTATACGATTCCAGTATCTT
The DNA here is from genome assembly GCA_012959595.1 of Gemmatimonadota bacterium. Taxonomy (GTDB): domain Bacteria; phylum Gemmatimonadota; class Gemmatimonadetes; order Longimicrobiales; family Gaopeijiaceae. The sequence goes on along the minus strand of DUCW01000241.1, from coordinate 8,538 downwards.
CTGAATAAGGTGCTCCTACTAAAACAGTGTTTCCCTTAACAATTAAGCTGGAACCAAATCCGTCTCCCACCACGTCACTGGCCAATCGGGCTGTTAGTCTCCATTGGTTTTCTTGTCTGGAGAAAATATAGACAGCACCTGTTTCAGGAGATTGGGGGTTGTGGTATGAAACCACAGGTCCCGGAGCACCTACCGCTACTAAATTATCACCTAGTGATATTGTTTGACCAAAACCAGCAGATGAAGGCAGATCGTGGATGCTCAGCTGGTGAGTTTCTATCCATGTTCCCAGAGTAGATTTTTCAAAAATATAGACAGCACCTGCTTCAGTTGAGACAGAACTTATTGCAACTGTCTCTCCATTGACTTCGATATAGGAGCCGAACCCGTCTCCTGGAAATGCATCCGAGGCGGTCAGTCGGGACATCTCTTCCCATCCAGTTTGTTCTTTGCTGTATATGTAGACTATGCCAGGAGTGATTCTATTACCTGGTTGTCCAATTAATACGTTGCTCGAACTAACACCCAGAGAGCTACCATATCCTTGGGCTTCAAGCACGTCGTAAGCGACTAAGTTGGTTAGCAACATTAGTATGGAAAAAAAACTTGTCAGTTTCATGTTATTTCCGAATAGTATTATGAATATTGATGACGACCAGAGTAAATATCATAGACAGGCGAATCAGGAGGGCAAGGGCTGGGATTAGTGTTATAGTTGGAACAGTAGTAAATAAATCAAAGGGGGTGTGCTCCATGGCTGCTATGATCAAGACTGTCAGTTTCGGGTTGTTGTTCGCTGTGGTAGTTGGTTGTAGTTCAGAATCTCAAGTTAATGAATCCCAGGGTTCTGTCCCAAATCCTCTACTCTACGTCAATCGATTCATCGAAGAAGCTCCCGAGATTTTCCAAGTCCAATTCATCACTACAAAAGGTGATTTTGTACTTGAAGTTTATTCGGTCTGGGCACCCATAGGATCAGCAAGGTTTTACAATTTGGTTAAACAGGGCTGGTACGATGGAGTTCGGTTCCACAGAGTTTTGGAAGATTTCACCGCTGGTTGGGGGATTCATGACGATCCTTACGTCAATTTTGTTTGGCAGAAGGAGTTGTTACCAGACGATCCTTCTTTCGAATCGAATACAAAGGGTAGGATTTCTTTCGCTCGCAGTGGGCCGCACAGTAGGACTACACAGGTATTTGTGAACTATAAGGATAATTCGAGTCTCGATAATCAATTTGTTCCCTTCGGTGAGGTTTCAACAGGCATGGGAGTTTTGGAAAATCTTTATGCTGACTATGGCGATGGTCCTCCAAGGGGAGACGGTGTCTATCAAGCGATGGCTATTGCACGGGGTCATGAATATTTCGAAGAGGAATTTCCAAAGCTAGATAGAATCCTCAAAGCTACCATACTCGGAGGGACTGTCCTCCCCTGAAAATTGAAACAGATGGGTCGAATAAAGTTTTCCTTCTATTGAGTTTTTCCACTGATGGTGGTAATGGTTTGAAATGATCAGTGACCTTTTTTTATTAGGGTAAGAAGGCTATGCCTTCTATCAATTAATTCTATTCACAGAATGATGGAGATTTTCCAATGATACGTTTGGGGATGTTCCGAGTAGTTTCTGCCTTGGCGATTTTTGTCTGCGGCTCACTTCCAGGAGTGGCTACACCCGCCAGAGCTTCACAAGTTCGGACCCAAGTTGTGATGTTGGGCACAGGCAGTCCTAATCCGACTCCAGATCAGTCTGGACCTGCAACCGCGATAGTCGTAGATCAACAAGTGTATTTGATCGATGCTGGGCCCGGCATCGTGCGCAGAGTGGAGGCAGCTCGGCTGAAAGGGATAGAACCACTTACTGCGAGCAGTCTTAACAAAGTTTTTCTTACCCATCTTCATTCCGACCATACCTTGGGACTTCCCGATCTTATGTTTTCCCCTTGGGTGTTAGGCCGTACGGAACCGATATCGGTGTATGGCCCTCCGGGGACAAAACGGATGGCGGACTACCTAGAGGAGGCGTGGTCTGAAGACATTTATATGCGGTTGTTCGGACTTGAACCTCAGCCCTCCACTGAAGGTTATAAGGCTTCAACTCATGAGGTTGAAGGGCCTGGACTGATATACTCAGACGAATTGGTTCGGGTATTTGCAATTCCAGTAGAGCATGGGAGCTGGCCTGCTGCTTACGGATATAAGTTTGAGACACCAGATCGGGTGATAGTAATCTCTGGAGACGCTGGTCCGAGCCCAGCACTGTTTGAAGCTTGTGATGGTTGTGACGTTTTAATTCATGAAGTGTATTCACCAGTTGGCTTGGAGAATCGTCCCTCCGAATGGCAAAGGTACCATCGTAGCTACCATACTTCCAGTGTTGAATTGGCACAGATGGCACAGAAGTCTAAGCCTGAGTTATTGGTCCTATATCATCAGTTGTTGTGGGGTGTCCCAGATAACCTGACAGATGAAATAGAGGCATCGGGATACTTTGGCCGAGTGGTATCTGCAAGAGATCTCGACATTTTTTGAAGGTCCAAATGAAATTCCCAAGGGATCAATCCACCCGTAGGTCAGTCACTAAAACTGACCTACGGGTGGATTGATCACAGGCGACTGGTACCCAGCAGATTTGCTCGGAACAGTCCTACAGGATTATTACATCGAATGCGCCATAGTCCAGTTAGCTAATTGACTAAGCGCTGAAATGACCTGATGAATCTTTCAGTTAAGACGCCTTCCTGACGTTATCGGCAGCAGGGCCTTTGTCACCCTCTACTACGTCAAACTCAACTGTTTCTCCCTCACTTAGCGACCTGAATCCTTCACTCTGGATTGCACTATGATGGACAAAGAGATCTCTGCTACCATCTTCTGGAGTGATGAATCCAAAACCTTTTTGGTCGTTGAACCACTTTACTGTTCCTCTACTCATTTCCTACTCCACTGTTTTGCTCCTAGTCTGGATTGTCCTGTTTTAAAAAGACTCATCCGACTAGTTGACTCTCGCGGCATTCACCCCCGCGCTGGGTACATGGCATTCGCCACGATAAAAAAACGGGTAGCCATTGAGGCCCCCCGTATCAATGCGTTATAACACCTGATAGCTGGTTCTTGCCTACTTATCTTTCTAAATAGTTAAATAAACTAATGTTACAAAGATGGAGGTTATCCCCTGTAGGAGTCAAGTCTTTAGAAATTATCTTGCTATTTGAGACCTAGGATTTCATTGCAAGCAAAGGTGTTTGCCGCCTGTGAAAAGAATCTCTGAGGTGGCTAAGTGGTATTCCGTTGGCGACTGTACAATCTTTTAATATCGAATTGACATTTGGGGTTTAGTGGGTGCCCACTCAATCTTTCGGATACATGGACGACATTCATCCTAATGCTTACTATGTCCACGGGAGGTACCTGATATTTCGAGCATAAACGCTCCTTTCGCAGCACTGTTCCTTCGACACTTTAACGGGAAAAGTAGAAATGATACCTACAGGAGACTGGATGGCATGGGTCAAAAATACTCTGCTGGTTGCATTGATGACTGGTTGTATCGGTCCTTCTGACGGTGCTCCTCTTAATAGCTCAATTACTGCAGACGAATTGAGTGTTGATCTTCATTTTCTTTCTGGAGATGCTATGGAAGGTAGACTGGTCGGTACCCCAGGCATTGAAAAGGCGGCGGAATTCATAGCATCACGATTCGACAGTTTGGGGTTGGAACCTGCTGGTGAGGTGGGATCTTTCTATCAATCATTCAATCTAGTCCGATTTAGTTTGGCGGCTAACAATAGTTTTTCGGTTCAAGATGGGACGTCTTCCCCTGTCTCTGGGGAACTCGGAGACCATTTCTATCCACTGAATTTTTCTGGAACGGGTAGTGCCCAGGGAGCGTTGATGTTTGCGGGTTTTGGCATGGTTGATTCGCAACTGGGCTACGACGACTATGCTCAGGTTCCTGTGGAAGGTAAGGTTGTCATGGTCTTGGAAAGGGAACCAGGAGTGGAGGAGCTATCCAGCAAGTTTGATGGAGTCGTCACCTCGAACGCCTCTACGGGTTGGCGGAAGGCCCTTAACGCCCAGCACCGCGGGGCAGTCGGAATCCTTTTCGTGCGGGATATCCATAACAGACTAGTCGCAGAAGATTTTAGTCTTACATCTAGAAATTACTGGCCTGGAGAAGAACGACGTATCGAACGTTTTTCCCTGGAAAAATGGACTGACCAGATTCATATTCCGGCAGTTCAGATTTCCGTTCAAATGGCAGAAAGATTGGTCAGTCGTTCTGGGTTTACTTTCCAGGAATTGGCAAAGGCATCGGAGACTTCTTCTGGCTTGGGAGCAATAGAGTTACCAGGAATTGCGTTGTCACTCAATACAGCGGTTGATAGACATTTGGTGCCGGCAAGGAACATTCTGGGTCTTATTCGGGGAAACGATCCAGATTTGGCTACAGAAGTCGTTCTCATCACAGCTCATCATGATCACAACGGATCCGATGGGGCAGATGTGTTTAATGGAGCTGACGACGATGGCTCGGGAACAGTGGCTCTTCTGGAGATTGCGGAAGCTTATACGAGTGCTAGTAGAGATGGTGTCAATCCGAAGAGGAGTGTCCTGTTTGCAGCTTGGGATGCTGAAGAAAGAGGGCTACTGGGTGCTTGGCAATATGCTGAAAATCCCTTGGTCCCTCTCAATGACATAGTGGCTGTCCTCAACATGGACATGATCGGTAGGAATGAGGAAGTCCCTCTAGAGGATTCACTCTCAGGTAGGTTTAGAGGCTTAAGTGTCCAGTCTAGTCAGTCGAACAGCAATGCAATAAATATCTTGGGCCACAGTTACAGTGTAGATATGAAGAACCAAGTGGAACTTGCCAATCAAAACTATGGGCTAGACCTTAAGTTTCGTTATGACAACAACCGTTCCAATTTGTTGCGACGGAGTGATCACTGGCCTTTTCTTCAGGTAGGAGTGCCAGCATTATGGTTTCATACTGGCCTGCATCCCGACTATCATACAACTAACGATATCCCAGAGCTCATAGAGTATGAAAAAATGGAAAGAATCGTCAGATTGGTGCATCAGACGAGCTGGCAACTTGCAAATCAAAGCGAGCGTCCTGTTTTTAGCCTTGCTCAAAGAGGCGAATTTTTGCTCAGTCAAGGTCCATAGGTATGATGGAAAAGGAACACTCGGGCATGGTTGTTTGCCCGCTGACACCGGTTATCGGTGCGGAGATCAAAAACATAGATCTTGGTGGAAGCCTCGGTCAAATCAGTGTAGAACTGATAAGAGAAGTGTTACATCGTTATCAGGTGATTTTCTTTAGGGGTCAAGATATCACAGTGGAAGCTCAAAAAGATCTGGGAGAACTTTTTGGAGAACTGGTGGCACATCCTAACGATCCTGGTCTTGAAGGACATCCCGAAGTGATGATCATACACGCGGATGAGTCCTCTAAGCGAATTGCAGGAGAGCAGTGGCATACTGACGTTTCATGCACTCATGAACCACCAATGGGATCCATCCTTAGAATATTTCAAGTACCAGAGTGTGGTGGAGACACTTTGTTCTCAAGTATGTATGCGGCTTACGATGGATTGTCCGAGGTCATGAAAGAGTTCTTGGATGGACTAACAGCTATTCATGACGGTGCCCCTTACTACACAAGTGTCAATCTTAAAATTGGACGAGATGATGGAGGTAAGGAGTATCCGAAAGCGGAACATCCTGTGATTCGTACCCATCCAGAAACAGGAAGACGAGGAATTTTTGTGAACGAAATTTTCACTACTCATATTGTGGGACTAAAAAAATCCGAAAGTGACTTAGTCCTGGGGTTCTTGTTTGACCATGTCAGGAAACCTGAATTTCAATGTCGATTTCATTGGGAAAAAGATTCTATTGCCTTTTGGGATAATAGATGCACTCAGCATTTAGCTATGTGGGACTACTGGCCCGAAGTCCGTTCGGGCTATAGGGTAACAGTGAGAGGTGACAAGCCGTTCTAAAGAATCAGCCCCATTCGGGGGCTCTGCAAGAAGTTGGGGTACTATGGTAAAAGAAAGTCTGGATAAGCACGATTTCAATCAATCACAGCAGGATTGCTCACTAGAGGGTAGTGTTTTCGATCACCCTTTAGCGGGAATTCCGTTAACCGAGAGATATTCTCGCAGAGATTTTATAAAAGGGGTTATAGCTTCTGGAGTAGCCGTATCCGGCATCCCTTATATGGTGAGTGGTCAGGCTCGTCCTTCTCCATCTCTAGGGTCTGTAGAAAGATTGATTTCTCTGCATGTGAATGATCAGGTTCGTAGAGTGGATGTCCTTCCCAATGAAACCTTGGTAATGACCCTTCGCTACAAACTTGGTCTGACTGGAACGAAGCTTGGCTGTGATCGGGGCGAGTGTGGTGCTTGTACCGTTTTGATTGACGATATTAATTACTACGCCTGCTCAACCTTGACGCATAGAGTTCGCAACCGACAAATTACGACTGTAGAAGGCATAGAAAATTCCCAAGGAGAGTTGCATCCCGTTCAATCTGCCTTCGTGAGGGAGTTAGCTCCACAGTGTGGATTTTGCACACCCGGACAGGTGATGTCAGCAGTAGCCTTGCTTAAGGAAAATCCGAACCCTACTCGGGAAGAGGCCAGAGAAGCTTTGTCGGGAAACCTCTGTCGTTGTGGAGCTTATGACCATTACCTCAACGGAGTCATGTCAGCAGCTCGGGAGATCAACCGTGGCTAAACTAATTGGTAGAGATTTCATACCGAGTGACATTCACAGTAAAGTGACAGGTAGGGCGAAGTACGCGGAAGACATTCGGATGGATGGAATGCTTTTCTGTAGACTCTTAAAAAGTCCTATGCCTCATGCTCGGGTCAGAAGTCTAGACACTTCTGAAGCTCTAGGTATAGAAGGCGTTGTTGCTATTTTGACCGCTGATGAAGTTCCCACAACTCCTGGACCTTCAGACAACATATTAACAAACGAACCACATTTTGTCGGAGAGCCAATACTTGCGGTGGCGGCAGTTAGTGAGAAAATCGCACAAGATGCTATTGATCGAATAAAGGTCGATTTGGAACCGTTGCCTTTTTGCTTGGACCCACTGGAGAGCTTAAGGCCAGAAGGGCCTAACGCAAGAACGGATGGCAATACCATAGTATCCCGTGAAGGGGTTCAAGAAATCAAATGGAGGGAAGAAGATTTCCTTCAAGCTACTGCTGGCGAACTCCCTATGGGCGAGCCTGGTGCCGAGTGGTCCTACGGCGATCTAGAAAGGGGTTTTGAAGAGGCTTCTTTAACCTTGGACGAGAGTTTTGTCACAGCTAGCAATGCACATCACTCTATGGAACCCCGGTCGGCCATGGCCTTCTGGCAAAACGGGAAATGTCATGTTTATGGATCGAGTCAGAGTCAAGCCATAGTGGTGCCTGGTTTGGCCAGATATATTGGTATTGAACCAGAGGATTTGGTGTTTATAGGTCAATACTGTGGTGGTGGATTTGGATCCAAAGGAAGCGCCTATCCCTTAATGGCCATTCCCGCTCATCTTTCTAAGAAAACTAATAGGCCAGTTTTGATGAGGATTAGCAGGGCAGAAGAGTATTTTCTTGGGTCTGCACGGATTGGTTTTCAGGGAAGGGTAAAACTTGGGTTTCGCGATGATGGACGAATCGTTGCTGTTGACCTTTATATTGTTCAAGAAAATGGACCAAACACAGGGTTCGGAGATATGGGGAGCGCAGCAGATGCTGTGTCTTTGGTGTACACACCCCTCGCTATGCGGTATCGTGGCATCTCGATTCTGACTAATACACCTCCGAGGGGTGCACAGAGAGGCCCTGGGCAGAATCAAATCGCAGCAGCGATTGAACCATTGATTGACAAAGCCGCTAAGAGACTGGGAATCGACTCGGTCAAGATCAGACGACTCAATGCGCCCGACAGTAGGTCTCTTTACGGAGGAAGTCGGAATTCTGTTACGAGTGCTCATCTGAGGGAGGCTTTGGATAAGGGTGCCGAAAAATTTGGATGGCATGAAAAGAAGTCAGAAAGTGGTAGACGGACTGGTTCTAAGGTAATTGGAGTGGGAGTTGGTCAGGCTTTTCATTCTGCTGGATCTAGTGGCTTTGATGGATTAGTGAGAATTGCGGCAGACGGAAAGCTTTATATTCATACTGGAATTGGTAATCTGGGCACTTATTCATATGCTGCGACCTCTCGAGTTGCAGCTGAAGTTTTGGATTACCGCTGGGAGAATTGTCAAATAGTCCGTGGAGACTCCAGTAAGCATCTGCCTTGGAATAATGGACAATTCGGCAGCAACACTTCGTTCACCATGACTAGAACTAACTATGTGGCAGCTATGGATGCTCTGCAGAAACTGAAAGAGCTAGCATCCATGAGTTTAGGGGGCTCATCGGAAGATTATGATATCGAGAATGAAACCGTCGTGAATAGGAAAGACTCAAGTCTTCACATGAGTTATGCCGACTTGGCTTTACGAGCAATCGAGGTTGGCGGAAGGTAT
>DUCW01000240.1:4936-9314 GCA_012959595.1 Gemmatimonadota bacterium | reverse complement strand
GATCAGGCCAGTTTGCGGTGCGCGGACAGTGAAGGGTCCGACAGGCTCACCATAGGGTTCTCGTCCAAAGGTCATACGATGGTTGAATGATAAGTCTCTGGGAGAGTCCGATTCTCCGGCGATAGCGATCTCAACAGCTTGTTGGATTTTATCTGGATCTAAGCCTAGTTGTTCAGGATTTCTCCTATCCCAATTAGGATGGGTGCCGGGCCAATAGGTTTGAGCATTCAGGGTTGCAGGAATAAAGGTTAGAAGGAAAATAAGAACTGTTAGATTGAGTACAAATCTTGACATTGAGATCTCCAATTACTGGAAAGAGGGAATCCATTCAATTCGGTTTATTTTCTGTCTGGCCAAATTCTTAAAAGAAAGCTAGCCATTGAATTCCATTAAATCAAAATAAGTTTTCTCTGACTTATTGTGGAGTGCCTACTGGGCGTAGCTCATTCCATCGTTTGATAAAGGTTACCGATGCGTCAACGAATGATTCTGTATTTATTCTGCCACGATCTCTCGTAGATTCCGCTGGATCACGGGTCCCCCACACCCCAGTGCTGGACATGTCGATTGCAGATGTGCCTTTCCCTGTGGCCTCGTCTTTTAAGCCTTCAGCCAGAAATACGGCCACTGCCAAAGGTTCTCCCTCTATTACGAATGGCAACATTTTCTCTAAATGATTAGGTAGTGTAAGGTCAGCTGCTTCAGCTTTTGTCAGATCTACCAACTCGGGGATTAGATACATGCTGTTTGACGTTTCGGAAGTTCCCGCATGGCGATCGAGGAGGGCAGGGTTCTGTTCCAGATTTGCCGAGACCGACCCCTCTTTTTGGAGTGGCCTAATTACGGCACCCAAGTCTATGGCAATCCCCTCTGTCTCTTGGTTGATCCGATCTACAATAAACCGAGTGATTGCAGCGTTTCCACCGTGAGCATTCAGTATCAAAAATCTCTTGAAACCATGTTGGATTAAGCTTTTTGTAGCCTCTACATAAACCTCTTGAATCAGGGTAGAAGGCAGTGTCACAGTGCCTTCGAAACCCATGTGATAAGGAGATTGTCCAGGTAGAAGGATTGGAGCAACCAGTATGTCTGCTGCGATTCCTATGAGCTTAGCTCGTTCCAGGCCGTTCAGATAGTCTGTGCCTATCGGCAAGTGTGGCCCATGCTGCTCCAGTGACGCTACCGGGATGATGACCATATCAGAACGAGTGAGGAGATCGCGCACTTCAGTGGTAGACATGTGAGGCAAATAGTTAGGAATTTTCTCGATCACGGGGAGTGGGCTTTCTTGGGCTAATGCTGATAGTGTTGAAAGAGCACAGGCCAAAATAATAGAAAGGCAGCGTTGCATATTTATCTCCCGATAGGGTTAAGTAAAACTTGCATTCATAATTTCATTATATACTATCATCCTTCCTTTACATATCTATTTAGAACGTACGACACGTGTTAGAAGAATTCTACAGACTCTAGTTGGAGAAGGAGCAGAACTTTGAGGATATATTGTTTGCTATTTGTAATATGGAGCTTCCCCCTGGAGGTCTCTGGTCAACAGCCCCGATTCATCTCTACTGATCGTCATGTTTTAGGTTCTGAGGGAGATTTGACCGCGTCGCTAACATTTTTCGACGCAGACGGTGATGGAGATCTTGATGTTGTGTTCGCCAATGGCAGACATTGGGCCCAAGTAAACGAGGTATACCTAAATAACGGTCTAGGTCAGTTCACGTATGGATATCCAGTGGGTCCTGAAAAGGCCACAAGCTATGCTGCTCCAGCAGGTGATTTAGATGGTGACGGCGACATGGATCTTGTCATTGGTAATGATAGGGCAGAGAATTGGGTTTATCTAAATGATGGCACTGGACGTTTTGAAATAGCTTGGATCGTAAGTCCAGAAATTGAACCAACTCGAAGTGCTCAGCTTTACGATATAAACTCTGATGGAAATCTAGATGTCTTGGTGACGAACCGTGGTGCAACCAATGGTTTCTATTTAAATGATGGCACTGGACGTTTCGGAGAAAAACATGCCTTTGGTGACCCAACGGGGTCGACCATTGCTGTCGCAGCAGCAGATCTCAATGGCGATGGCAGAACAGATTTGGTTCTTGCTAATCGCGATGGTCAATCTAACAAAATCCTACTTAATGAGGGCAATCTTAATTTTGTGGAGGGAAGCTCGTTTGGAACAGGAACAGATGAAACACGCGGTGTAGCGCTGGCGGATTTAAATAATGATGGACAATTGGATATTATTACCGCCAATATTGGCGAACCTAATGGTGTGCACTTCGGTCTAGGCGATGGAACATTTCAAGAGTCAGTAGCGTTCGGAGGTTTTGAGGCTACCTACGCTTTGGCAATTGCCGACATAGACCAGGATGGTGACCCGGATATTGTTGTTGCGAACGTAAACTCGGCTAATAGCGTTTACCTAAATAGTGATGAGGGAACACGCTGGACTGAAGTGAAACTCGGTGGCTTCACCGCAACAACCTACGGTTTGGATATTGGAGATCTGAACCTTGATGGTTATCCAGACTTAGGATTTGGTAATTCGGATTCATTCAATCGGATATTCTATAATACGGGACCTCGGTAGACTATGTGTAAAACGTATATGAAACAGATGCATCCTATAAACAGTCGACAGAAAGATAAAATTGTTTCCATTGTATTTTTGTTAGGAATGGCACTGGCACTCGGATGTTCCGGTTCGATGGGAGATCGAACGGAATCCGATACCGATATTTCACAAATGAGTACGCTAAGATATTTTGGTGCAGCAGGGTGGGAAATACTCTCAACATCAAGCTCAGATGGCGACTCAATTGTGGTGCTGATCGACCCCTATCTTACGAGGGCCAAATATGCCAATCCAGAAACTTGGGATCCCAACGATTCTCGGCCCAATTACAGTCGAGATGATACGATATTCAGCGACGTCGATAGGGAAATTGAAAAAGCAGATTATATACTTATCCATCATGCACATCCCGACCATATAATGGACGCTCCATACATTGCCAAGAAAACAGGAGCGGTGGTCATAGGTCATGAGACTGCGATTAATGTCATGAGAGCTTATGATGTGCCAGATTCTCAATTGATCACAGTACGTGGTGGTGAAGACTATCAATTTAACAAAATGTCTGTCCGTGTTATTCCCAGCTTACACAGTCCTCTTGGCGACAAACGGTATTACCAATCTGGAGCAGTCGATAAAGGAGTTAGTAGACCATTAAAAATTTCACAATTAGTGGAGGGCGGTTCACTGATGTTCCTCGTCAGGATTGGCGAAGAAGTCATACTGACCATGGGATCTATGAATTTCATCGAGAGGGAAATTGAAGGACTTCGTCCAACCATTGCTTTAGTGGGCGCAGCTCCATCCCACTTAGAAATCCAAAATTATACAATGAGATTGATGGAGGGACTTGGGTTTCCTCCGATAGTCATAGCTACACATGCTGATAATTATCGCACACCATATGGGAGTCCAATGGCAAAAGTTAGAGAAGACTGGGCGTTGCCATTTGTAGATGAAGTTCGTCGGGCGTCTCCAGCGACAGTAGTCATAGTTCCAGAGCATTTAAAGGTGATTAATTTGTCCAACATTGAAAGGTTTTGAAGAAACTTCCTGGTGCAACTAACAAGTGACGATTTACAGGAGATAGAGAATGTTTCATAAGTCCGTCTACGGAAACGTATTGAGTTTCTGGATGATTGTGGGTTGCGTGGTACCTAGGATTTCCATGGCCCAGAGCCCTCAGATTACCTATTTCCCGGAAACAGTGGTGACTCAAGAGGAGGGGAGAGATCTGATAACAATCGAGGAACAGACTAAGGCTGTACTGGATCGACTAGGTCATGACCTTAGTGTTAAGGGCCTCGGGTACAGAGATGTAGTTGTTTCGAATGTTTTCCTGAAAGATACCAGGGACTTTCAGGCCATGAATGCTATTTACCGCACCTATTTCGATATTGATGCACCTACAAGAGCTACAGTCCAAGTGGATCTACTGGATCCTAAGGCGTTGATACAAATCTCTGCTGTAGCTGCGGCAGGACCTAAGAAGATAATAATACCAGCAAATTTGAAATCTCCTGAACTCCCTTATTCTTGGGGTATCAGTGTTGGAAACACACTATTCATTTCTGGAGCGACAAGTCGCAGCCCAGAAACATATCAGCCAGTACCAGGTGACGTAGGAACACAGACCCGAAGAGTTTTGGGTAATATTGGACTCATTCTAGACGAAGCAGGGATGGATTTTTCAGATTTAGTCAGCTGTAAAGTGTTCTTGGATGACACCAGAGATTTCCAGGCTATGAATGCAGCATACATAGAATTCATGCCAGTGGATGATCCTCA
>DUCW01000240.1:4442-4715 GCA_012959595.1 Gemmatimonadota bacterium | reverse complement strand
AACTCAAGCAGCCATGACGAGAATAGAGAGTATCTTGGGTGCTGGATCACGTAACCTAGAATCTATTGAAAATATGTGGATTTACCTCACAGATATAAGGGACGCTGGCGATGTACTGGAGACGCTGCATGGAATTCTTGGACCAGACATGCCTGAGCCAACCATAATAGGTGCTCCACTAATGGGAAGGGCAAAAGTCGAGATTCAGGTAGTGGCTGGTAATTCAGTAGGATCTTCAGAACAATTGGAGCGAGAGACGGCATCACCAATCCT
>DUCW01000240.1:0-4314 GCA_012959595.1 Gemmatimonadota bacterium | reverse complement strand
CTCCATTGCGCCCAGCGCAAAATGGAAAAGATCTGATGGAGAGAACGTTGAGATATCTGGAAGATTATAACATGTACGCTATTGCAATGACCCAGGATTATTCTCAGTTGGAGAAGTGGACAGAAAGAAGTCACAGGATTTTGCCATCTATCCAGACGGGTATTGCCGATTTCGAAAAAAACGAGGTCCAGCATTTAGTGGAATCTGGTAAGGTTATTGCCATAGGAGAATTGATGACTCAGTACGAAGGGATTTCTCCTGATTCGGAAGAAATTGAAAAAGTCTGGGACTTGGCAGTGGCTGAAGATGTGCCTGTAGGGATCCATATGTCCGCTCCCGGAGCACAATTGCCAAACTATGTAGCGCGATATGGAAACCCTTTGCTGCTGGAACCAGTCTTGAAGAAATACCCAGAATTGAGGATATACCTGATGCATGCGGGCTGGCCCTTTCTCGAGGAGACTGTATCTGTCCTGAGACAATATCCGAATGTTTATGTCGACATCAGTTTCATAGACTGGCAGATGCCAATAAATCTCTTTCACAACTACCTTCGACAACTGGTGGATTACGGATTTGGAAAGCGTATTATGTTCGGGTCTGACCAATCCTGGCCGGATGCTATTCAGATTGCTGTCGAGAATGTAGAGGCGGCTGATTTTCTCTCATCTGATCAAAAGGATGATATCTTTTTTGAAAATGCCTTGAGATTTTTCCGAATCGATGAAGATCGACTGGGAATTCACTAAGGGGAAATCACTTAGTGCAATAGGTCTCGGAGTGTCATAAGCTCTCCACCTTTGATGGTCCATAGCACCTTTCGAATTGCCTCTATGTTTTCGAGAGGGTTCTCATCAAGAAGTATTAAATCTGCAATCATTCCTGGCTTTAGGCTACCGATCTCCGTCTCGTAACCCATTGCTTTAGCAGCCACTGAAGTTGTTGCCCGCATGACATCAAATGGTGTCATTTTTCCATAGTTTACGAGTGCCTGCATTTCAGAAATCAGACTTAAACCTCTTGGGTTTATAGGGGTGTCTGTCCCCATGATGACTACACCTCCGTTTTCAACTACACGTCTCGGCAGAGAAGCCATCGCTTCTACGAGGTCTCTCGCCTTGTCAGCTCCAGATGGGCTCGACGAAATGGAGTGGCCGTCACCAGCTCCAGGAAAGAATCTGGTGACTCTGGGATCATCGAAGATGCTAGGATCATCTACTGCTACGAGTTCATAGGCACCATAGATACCAATTGTTGGAGTTAAAGTCATACCTGAGGTGGAGAGAAGACTAACCACATCCTGATAGCTTCTATTCAATACTGATACCTTGGTGGAATAACCTCTTCGGCTTGTGCCCCGAACATGTTCTACTCCATCGGCCCCATTAGCCACAGCTGGATAGAGTTCGTGAGAACTCACTGGAATCCCTAAGGAATGGGCCGACTTTATGACCTCTTTTTGTACTCCATCTTGAAGTCGAACATAGGTTTTGATGAGATCATATTCTAAGAGTTTTGCCCGCTTCATTTCGAGTGGTATCTCTGAAGGACTGCCTAGGGTGGGTACACCAGCATAATAAATACGACTCCCATCTATAGAATTGCCTGTACCGAAAATTCTCGGACCGAGTCTTTTTCCAGATCCAATAGATTCTCTCAATTCCATCATCTCATAGGGGTCGCCAGTAGGATTGCGGATAGAAGTGATTCCATAGGACAACCATATCCTTCCTGATACTTCTCCACCCTCTAGGCCTTCATGGGTATGAGTCTCTATTAACCCAGGGCTTATATAACCCTGACTTGCATCAATGACTCTATCTGTGTGAAGAGAGTCATCGTGTTTAGAGATTCTAACAATCCTGCCACCATCAATCACTATATCTCTATTCTCTAGAAGGGATTCAGACTGTCCATCAAAGATGGCCCCAGCGTGTACCACGTATCGACTTGAAGCAACGTTTCTTTCCCAGTTTAATTCTAGTGGAATAGCTTCTATCCTGCCGTCATGCACCCAAACCCTCTCCAAACCAGTTGATGTGAGATAAAGGATGGACTCAGAATCTCCAGCCCAAGTGGGATCGTCAGCAATTTGGTTGGTGAGGCGTCGCCCAGGACCAACCGGATTGCCTTCAAGATCCACTGGAATCGCCCAAAGAACGCTGTTGGCTACATAAGCCATCATTCGTCCGTTAGGTGACCAGATTGGCCCATCGGTATTCCGACTTCCTACTGAACCGTGGGAAATGAAATCTAGCCATCGCTCATTTTGGTTCAGTAGTTGTTGTTCAGGTAGAAAGCTGTGGTCTCCAGAAAAGGATGGGCCTCTACTAGGAAGGAAGGTCTTGGATGGTGGGCCGGGTAAACTTGCTATAGGCCCTTCTATGTCGATGAGAAGGGGTTTGTTTATTCCTTCTCGAAACCGAGTAGAATATTGCCACTTTGAGGATAGTACGATCGACTTTCCATCTGGTGACCAAGTGGCCCGTCCTGGGTCATTCAGGCCAGTACGAATGGTTTCAATAGATCCAGAATGGATTGATAATGTCTTGACCGAGCTATCAAACCTTTCTGCTGCGATATAGGCGATCGAATTTCCGTCTGGTGACCAAGACGGGAAAGATCCACCGTCGACAGTCACTTGTGTAGCCTCATTGTTACTCAGATCATGTATCCATATTTGGAAAGAGCCGGTTCGATCAGAAGCGTAAGCCAGCAACTTTCCAGTGGGAGACCAAACTGCGTCTCTTTCAATAAATGCGTTATTTGTCAGTTGGGTGGGAAGATCACCGATTTGCATTGTCCAAAGATCTCCGAGAGCAGTAAAGCTGACATGTTGTCCATCGGGAGAAATAGCAGGAGAGATGATTCCTCGAACGGGTCGTACGCCAGATTCATCGAGAGTTCTGAGCGCTTTCCGATAGGCAGGACGATCCAGACTTACCTTGGCACTGAAGGGGATTTGGGTTAGCACGTCATCCGAAAGATTAAGTATTTGAATTTTTCCATCTGATGTATAAGCTAGTTTTGACTGAAAAGAACTTGTCCGGAATGGAAACACATCTTCTCCTTCTCTACTTATTAACTGGGCAACTTGTGAAGTCAGTGATCTCACGTACAATTCTGTAGAACCGTGCTGTTGCAAGCTATATGACAGAGATGTCTTACCCTTGTTTTCAATCCAGCTAGGAGAATGAAAAGAGGTGCCAGGGTTACTTTTGCTAAACAGTGAGACATCTCCACCAGCTTCTCTAATCCAAATACCTGGAGTGTCTCCGTCCGAGACGTATGCTATGTGATCTTCTTGGGGTGAGTATGCCGGATAGAATTCGTTTGCTGGATCTTGGGTCAGGGCTGTTGTCTTTCCACTATTTATGGTGACCTGCCAAATGTCGTAGTTACCATTTCTATCTGATGAAAAGACGATTTTGCCTCCGTCTGGGGACCAATTGGGTTCTCTATCATCGAAAGGTCCCGAAGTGATCTGTTGGAGGTCAGAGCCATCTTGACGTATCATCCAGATGTCGTAGTCACCACTCCAATAGGCCTGGAATGCAATCCATTCGCCGTCGGGTGACCAATGAGGTTGTCGTGCGTCTCCTTCAGGGTCGGTTAGGGCTTTGGCTTTGCCTCCTTCTGAATCTAAGGTCCATATGCGACCCACCAAATCAATGGCGAGTTTGTTGCCATCTGGAGACAAGCTGGCCGCCATGTTTGTTCCTTCATGGAGAGTTACTTCTAAGGTCCGACTGTGTTCCTCGGAATCTTTGGACGTCAGTCCAAGAGATGACAGTGAAAGGAACGTTAAGGCAAGGAGAGAAAGTTTAAGGTTGATCTTAATAGCCATTAGATTTCCTCGTGTGAGTGACTCTTAGAACAGACGTTTCCTCAGCCAGTTTATTCCCAGTGAGATTGCCTCGCAGAAAAAGACCGAAATTCCATGTTCCCTGGATTGTGTCATCTTCATTGACGGAAATAGTGATGCTAAGAATGCCGCTCGGTGTTGTAGTCTGATAGTCGAGTTGCCTGCCTGTGATTGTAACAGGAACCCTTCTAGAGAGATCTGGAGCGATTTCACTCGTAGCATTGGCGATATAGACACCATCTAGTTGTAAAACTTGTAGAAGAATTGTGACTTCTTCTGGGATGCCCATCACACGTGTAGCAAGCTCGTAATTTCCTACTGGATCAAAGGGAGTCTGTGCCTGAATATTTGAATTGCTAGAGTAGTTGGTAGACAAAAGCGTGCAGGTCAGGAAAGTAGCTGAAGTTAAGCGTCTTAAGAGCATAAGTTTCCCTCATCCGTCGGGTTGT
>DUCW01000239.1:1866-9523 GCA_012959595.1 Gemmatimonadota bacterium | reverse complement strand
AATTTGGATTTCTCTACCTTATTATATTTCACTTCTACCGAGTTAGAGGATACAAGGTAAGGTTCTCTCGGTTCTGGTATATTGTAGTTTTCTATTATTGGTTGTAGTTCTGTGTTAGGGGTAATATCACCATCCAAGATTTGAGAAACAATATCAAAAGGTGATGTTGTCTCTCCCTTGATTAGTTCTCTCTTCCATTTGATTTTGAGAGATTGGATTTTGATGAAGTTTTCCCTGAATACTCTAAAACTATCACTCTTTCTATTGATGTCTGTAATACCTTCTTCTTTCAGTAGTTTCTCAACATCATCATCAAAACCAGTTGTACTCGCAGAACCTCCCATACACTGAGCCACATTCTCGTAAACCTTACAATCTTCAAATGGTCCAGGACCAAATCCTTTGACTGAGCCATAAATAAGTCCTGGATTCACCTGCTGAATCTTATCCCATGTAAACCCCATGCGATCTAATGCTCCAGGTGCAAAATTTTCTACCAACACATCACAGTACTCGACTAATTTCCAAAAAATATCCTTTCCCTTCTCCGACTTAGTGTTAAGAGTAATGCTACGCTTATTACTGTTGAGCATAGTAAAGTAAAGGCTGTCAACGTCTGGAATATCCCTCAGCTGACTCCGTGTAATATCACCACGACCAGGAAATTCAACCTTGATTACATCGGCTCCAAACCAGGCAAGAATTTGAGTGCAGGTCGGACCAGATTGAACATGGGTCATGTCTAAGACACGAATTCCCTCTAAAGCTTTGCGCATTTCGATATCCTGCTTGAAATTTTAATTTTGCACGGTAAATACCTGCAGAACCCGACCTTTATTTGTACATGGTCTGACGTTTTGTACCAGGAGCATACTCATTGGGGTCCACCCAAATATTCACCACAGCACACTTACCCGTAGACTTCACCGCTTCTCGAGCACGCATCAGAGCTGGACCAATCTCTGATGGTTCACGGACGGCTTCTCCATATCCTCCCAACATGATCCCAAAGTGTTCAAAATCCACATCTCCCAGCTTGTTCCCTACATTGCCACGTTCCTCGCCATATTTTGCAATTTGGCCACAACGAATCTGGTTCTGTGCCGAGTTGTTACCGATGACTGCTATGTAAGGAAGTCCAAATCTGTTAGCTGTTTCCATATCAAAAGCAGTCATGCCAAAGGATCCGTCTCCGTAATAACAAAGAACTTCTTTTTGAGGATGAGCTAGCTTTGCAGCTATCGCGAAGCCGGTGCCCACACCAAGTGAACCCAGAGGGCCTGGATCCATCCAATGCCCAGGTGAACGCGGCCGTACCGCCTGTGCAGAGATTGTTACCACATCTCCTCCATCACCTATATAAATAGTGTCTTCTGTGAGAAATTCATTTAACTCCCAAGCAACCCTATATGGGTTAATCGGTTTAGCATCGGACTTGAACAGTGACATTAATTTTTCCTCGGCTGCATTTTCTCCGGCAGCCAACTGCTCCATCCATGCCACTCTCTTGGAAGACCCGTTATCTGATCTCTCATTCGCGACATCTGTAACAGCTTTTAATATAGTTCCCACATCTCCAACCAAACCCAAGGATACATCTCGATTTTTCCCTACCGTACGGTAGTCCATATCGATTTGAACCACCGTAGCATCACTCCTGAGTCTCTTTCCATAACCCATTCGGAAATCAAACGGGGTACCTACAATCACAATGACATCAGCATCATTGAAAGCCATCCGACGGGTCCTATGGAAGTAATGGGGATCCTCTGCTGGCAAAGTCCCTCTGGCCGAACCGTTCATATAAGCCGGAATATTCAGATCTCTAATAAACCGGACAGCTTCTTCATAGGCCTGACAAGTCGCCACTTGGGTGCCAAATAAAACACAAGGTCTCTCCGATGCTACAAGCAAATCAGCCAGCTTTTCCACATCGCCCAAATCTCCCACGCTCTTGGTAGAAGCCCTGTAGCGTCCTGGTTCTGGAATCCTAGCTGTTTCTGCATCGATCTCTGCATCTAGTATATCACGAGGGATCTCTAGGTAAGAGGGACCAGGTGCTCCGTTATGGCATTCTCGCACAGCCATAGAAACCATGTCTGCGATGCGCTCAGTACTCTGAACGCTGGCAGCAAACTTAGTGATTGGTGCGGCTATATCAACATGAGGAAGATCCTGAAGAGAACCCATCTTATGCTGGGTCAAAGAACCCTGTCCACCTATATGCAGAATAGGACTCTCTGCGCGGAATGCATTGGCCAGTCCCGTCATTGCATTTGTAAAACCTGGGCCAGCCGTAGTCACCACACATCCCGTTCCACCAGTTTGGCGAGCATAACCGTCAGCGGCATGGGCTGCGACCTGTTCATGGCGCACGTCTATAATCCGAATACCCTCATCTAAGCAACCGTCATAAATATCAATGATATGACCACCGCAGAGAGTAAAAATTGTATCAATCCCTTCATTCTTCAGGGCTTTTGCTACAAGATGTCCACCCGTGATACGACCATTTGAACCACTCACCTAGTTCTCCTCACTTATTGTCAGTCTTTAGTGTTTCAACACGCAATATCCAATCACTGTGTTTAAGGTACTTAACAAACGAAAGCTTTCATATCAATAGAGTGTGGCGGAACTTACGAAAAGAAAGCTCCAAGTGTGGAATACATACTACCCAGATCTTTGGAGAAACAAAGGGATCTTAGATCCAGCGTTTCGAATACTGGAAAATCAACCGATCCAACTGGAACTATCTAAAGACAATCATCTGCGTATTAGAAACGATAGGTGTAGTTCATTTTAGCCGAAGCACCACGAGACAAGGTCACTAGCTCAGGATTCTCGAGAATGCTAGTACTGAGATTCTGCCAGTTATGTGTATACACAAAATACACCTCGTTACCAGGCTTGACGATCCACCTTAATCGAGAAAAAAGTCCGAAGAGATCACTTTGCTCGTCGTACTGGACCTGAGTCACCGTACTCACCCATGGGCTTGCTTGCCATTTCCCTTCGATTTCATAGAGATTGGCCGTAAAATCACCTTGAGGGAGTGACACATCATTGATCTGAGTATTCAGAGCAACTGTAAAACCAGGAGCTGGTTTAATCGTGACTCGACCTCCGTATCCCACTTTATGCCCATTCCAGAACTCTCCAAAACTCAGCCCCCCGTACAGCGAGACCTTCCTTCTTCCCGCAGTATTACCAGACAATCTATAATCCCAAGTAGAATATTCACCTTCAGTCAAATAAATGCCTTCACTGACCTGGTACGATCTGTTTAAATATTCGTACTTCTGAGTTGCATCAAAGTTAAATCTGTCACCACTCTCGAATTCTATACCCAAAGGTTTCAGAGACCACTCTCTTTCCTCTAAGATTCCAGTCCCCAGTTCAGTCATATTTCTAAACTGAGCCGAAAAATCAAACTTTCTAATCCAATCGATACTGGCTGGACGAGGAGAAAACCCTAACCTGGGTTCCATTCGCCGGAAGCCATTACGTGCCACAAATCCAACAGCTGGTTTATACTCAGATCCGAACTGACGATAAGAAAGATGACCTGACCAAACATCATTTGGAAAATTTATGCGAACTCCATGAGCGGAAAGATCTTCTGTGGAATGAGTCTCCGTTGGATCTGGATTTGAATTCCAAACGAAGAAGGTTTCCATTTCCACATTGTTATTCCCCATAAAACTCCGGGAATTCAGTTGCAGATCAACTCCAGCGGTATGCCGGTCATCCACCAGTGTCGTTCCATCCTGTGCTGCATCAGTAGCTCGACGTGTATAAATAGCTCCAATGGTAGACTGTTCGAGTATACGCCTCTTAACACGAGCCACTGTAAACTGCTCTTCTGGAACAGAACTTAATACTTCGTTTACTGTCCAAGACTCTGCACCAGTCCCAATTTGGTAAAAACCGACCTCATATTTTCCAATCTGACCCGTGGTACGAGCTCCATATTTGATAGGAATCTGACGTCCAGAGTTTAAACCAATATTTCTCGAAAAAAATGGAGAAGGACTGCTCCTTGAGGCAAACGAGAACACACCAGATCCTTCCAAAAAGAAGTCTCTTCTTTCCGGGAATCGCATTGGAAAGCGTGTAAGATTGACCCTACGATTGTCACTTTCCACCTCGGCAAAATCAGTATTCATGGAGAAGGAAGCACGTAGGCTTGGGGTTATGCTGTAATTGACGTCAAACCCCATATCTCTTGGGTATGTGGTGGGTTCAGTATCCCCTGGAGTATTTCTATAGCTCGCTATGCTGGAACCCACGGCTTCCAATCCCAAACCTTGAGACAATCCTTTTAAACCAGTTAACGTTCCAGCGAAAATTGGTCGCCTCAAGCCTTCTGTTCTCCGCCATCCCCTCCAAAGAATTTCTTCATTCTTCCTTCTAATCGTTCTCTGGAAGTTAATCCCCCATTCATCGGCATTCGGATCGAAATTCAACGTACGGAAGGGAATCCTAATCTCTGCTGACCAACCATCTGGTCTTCTACTTGTTTGTGCTTCCCATATTCCATCCCAGGCTTTGCTCGACCCCCCTCCGTAGTGGCCGCCGCCTCCTCCTCCGCGGCTACTACCACCACCAGCCATCAAACCGTCACCCATAAGACCAGCAGCATTTATTTCAAAAAAATAGCCAGTACGACCATCTCTAAAGGTGTCCAAAATCCACATGAATCGATCGTCTGTACTCAGCATAGCATCTCGTTCTAGTTGATACGCGAGGATTCCTTCTGGATCGTCATAAATGATGGCACCTATATAAAGATTGTCCTGGTCGAAGAGCACCCTGATCTCAGTTTTTTCAGAGGGCACCCCTCCCTCAACTGGCTCTTGCTGAGTGAAATCAGTGATCGGTACAGCCATCTCCCAGATTTCTTCCAAAATTTGACCATCCAAATCAAGTTCAGCAGTTTCTGATAGTTGCAAAGCCTGGAGGGAAGGACCAGAGCTATCCTGAGCGGACACCTCTGCATAAAAAATAGAAAACCCGACGATTAAAAAGAACGTAGAAATTTTAGACACTATGTTGTATCCTATTGTAATGGGTCCCACTGAGCACCCTGGTCATCTTTACATTTCTCTTCAACGTCCAGGATGATTCCGATCCTAGCTAGATGAGTCATCTAGGATAACGTTAAAATCCAGTTTGGACCTTACAAGTTAACCCCCCTGCCAACCTTCACAAAGTGTCTTTCACCCGTCAGAGGTATCAAATCTAGATACTATGGGATAGAATATCGGCTAGTTCCACCTGAAGGGGCACAGCGACTCTGACGAAACTGGAGTGAATTTGGACAACTTAAACTCAAGCACAACGACTTTAGGCCAAAATCCAGCTGAAAAAACATTCCTTGGACAACCTAAAGGACTGTCCATACTGTTCTATACTGAAATGTGGGAACGTTTTTCTTACTATGGCATGCGAGCCCTGCTTATACTCTTCATGACGGCGAGCACTGCTGGGAACAACCCTGGACTTGGACTTGATGTAGGTACTGCCGCAGCAATTTATGGTCTATACACAGCTCTAGTCTATTTGCTTGCTTTACCAGGTGGCTGGATAGCAGACAATCTGTGGGGACAGAGAAAAGCAGTTTATGTGGGTGGGTGGATAATTGCTATGGGACATTTCAGTATGGCCATCCACTCCACACTCTCATTTTATACAGGACTCATCCTTATCATTGTGGGAACTGGTTTCCTCAAGCCAAACATCAGTGCGATCGTCGGTGAACTTTATCCAGAGGGAGGCGCCGCTCGGGATGCAGGCTTCTCGATTTTCTATACAGGTATCAACATAGGAGCCTTGATCGGACCTGTACTTTGTTCATTCCTGGGAGAAGACTATAACTGGCACTGGGGTTTCTCTCTTGCCGGGATAGGAATGGTGTTTGGTCTACTTCAATTCAGGGCTGGAATGTCACACCTTGGAGACGCTGGACTCCTACAAACGACCCTTTCCCATCAAGAATTAAGTGAAAAATCTCGAAAATTTTGGAGTGGTTCGACATTATTTGTAGGCTTGGCCGCGGTCTTTTCATATTTAGTTTCTACTGGCTTTATCCCCCTGTCACTGACTCAAATAGCGACGGGATTGGGGACGGTTATCCTTGTAATTGTAGCCCTTTATTTCGCTTATCTCATGATCCTTGGAGGTCACACTAGAGAGGAGAGAAGACGTCTCTTGGTCATTCTGTGGTTGTTCTTACTGTCGGCCATTTTCTGGTCTGGTTTTGAACAGGCTGGATCATCCCTAAATCTGTTTGCTCAAAATCTTACTGATCGGAATGTTTTCGGATGGCTGATGCCAGCTGGATTCCTTCAATCAGTCAATTCAGCCTTTATAATAATTTTCTCGCCAATCTTTGCTTCTCTTTGGATTTGGCTGTCGGCACGAAATGCCAACCCATCCATTCCGGCTAAATTCGGGCTTGGACTACTGGGTCTTTCCACTGGCTTCTTTGTCATTGCCTGGGGGGCAGTCAATGCCAGCCTATCCCCAGTGTCACCAGCCTGGTTAGTCGTAATGTACTTTTTCTTCACAGTGGGCGAATTAGCACTGTCACCCGTAGGCCTCTCTTCGATCACCAAACTCGCTCCTGCCGGCAGAATCGGACAAATGATGGGAATCTGGTTCGTGGCTACGGCTTTAGGAAACCTTTTTGCTGGCCTCGTCGCTGGAAGCCTTGAAACATTGCAACCTTTTGCGTTGTTTAGGACCGTTGCTATAATCACAGGGGCTTTTGGAATACTCGCTCTAATTGTTAGTCGTTCTGTGAACAAATTGACCGGCGATATTAGATAGATAAATTCAAAAAACAAAAGGAATAATCTAGGATGCATCACTATCGAAATTCACATCTGGAAATACAGCACTAAATGAATCTGGAACCCCGTTCATTCCCAGTAATCATGGTTATATCATGCACTTTTGCACTAACCTCCTTTCTGTCCGCACAGCAAAGTGTGCCCACCATGAATGCTGGAGTACTAGTGGGAGAAATAGATCTGGATGGCAGACTGACTGAACAGGCGTGGCAACAGTCATCACCTGGTTCTAATTTTATCCAAGGCAAACCCTACGAAGGCAGGAAAGCTCTGGAAGAAACTGAAATCCAAGTATTAATTGGAGACAATTTTATCTATGTGGGAGCTCAGATGTATGAATCTGACCCTTCAGTTGTTGACAAAAATCTGGTACGAAGAGACACAGAAGGGCAGTACGACTTTATAAATGTAGCCTTTGATCCCAACTTCGATCGACGAACTAGTTACTATTTTCGAGTATCAGCAGCTAACGTCCAGTTTGACAAGTATTTCTACAATGACTCCGAACAGGATCAGGCATGGAATGCTGTTTGGGAATCAGCCGTATATCATCATGACCGAGGCTGGTCAGTGGAAATGAAAATACCTTTATCTCAAATCCGCTATGATTCAAACGAGCCCAACCAAACATGGGGTTTCCAGTCTTCCCGTCGACGAATGGTTGAGAATGAGTGGAGTTATTTTGCACTGCACTCTCAAAAACGAACCGGTTATGTCAGTCAGTTTGGAACCTTACAGAACGTCAAAATACCAGAAACTTCTCGTAGAATTGAAACCCGACCGTACATTTCAAATAGCCT
>DUCW01000239.1:0-1618 GCA_012959595.1 Gemmatimonadota bacterium | reverse complement strand
ATCTCCTGGAGATAAGCTATACTACTCTCGACGAATAGGTAGAGTGCCCCAAGGCAAGCCTCCAGAGGGTGCTGATTTCACTCGCATTCCACTCGACGCAACTATCGATGGAGCGATGAAATTAACTGGGAAAACTGATTCAGGTCTATCGATAGGGCTGCTAGCTGCTTCCGTCGGCGAAGAAACAGGTGACGCTTTCTATACTAGTGAAAACCGTTTTGATGAATTTAGAGCCGAACCCCAATCACAATTTGGTGCCTTAAAAATACAAAAAGACCTGAAAGAAGGGGCTTCCCAGATCGGTGCTCTTTTTACAATGGCAAACAGAGATTTATCCAAAGATGACACATTCGATTTTCTTCCCAAAGACGCTCTGACTGGAGGATTACACTTCCAACATCAGTGGAATGATAGGGATTGGTCCATTGAAGGTTCTGCAGCGGTCAGTCACCTGAGGGGCAAAGAGATCTCGATCACACGTATTCAAACTTCCAGCAACCACTATTTTCAACGACCCGACGCCACTCGCCTAGCTGTCGATTCTTCAGCTACCTCGATCAATGGCGGGCGTTGGCAGATAGAGTTGAAACGTCAAAACGGCGAGCACTTTACAGGGGGATTTTGGTTAGGGGAGCTGAGTCCCGGTTTCGAAGTCAACGACTTGGGGTACAGCCGTTCTCGAGAGAAGCTATCTGGTGGAACCCGATGGAATTATAAGGAGATTTTTCCGAATTCGTGGTATAAATCTTATAACATCGGATTTTGGGCAGCCTCTAGTTGGAGCCACGAGGCTCTCGATCACTACAGTTCGTGGGGATCGTGGGAAGCATCAAGAGCTTCTGGAACAAGCAATCTCAGCCTTAAAACCACTTTTATTAATGAATGGAAAAGTGACATGAATTTCACCTACAGTTCCGACCATCGAAATTTCGCACTTACTCGCGGTGGTCCTGTAATGGAAGATCCTGGGAGCTTTAACATTAGAGGAAGCTTAAGTACCGATGCACGAAAAACCCTCTTTCTCAAAAGTGGGTTTAGTCACCGATCTGGACGTAAGAATTCTGGTGATCAGTTAAAATTCTATGGGACTGTTAGGATCCGTCCATCACCACAATTCGAAATGTCTGTTGAACCTAGCATGACTTCGGAGACAATGGCTCAGCAATATGTCACAGTAACTTCAACCCTCCCATATTCTGAAACCTACGGAAATCGCTATATCTTCGCCGACCTAGAAAGGTACACGCTGGAGATGGCTACTCGAGTTAGTTGGATCTTTTCACCAAGAATCTCATTTCAACTTTACGCACAGCCGTTCATGTCTTCCGCAGACTATACTCACTACAAACAACTCAAATCTCCACGAACGTATGACTTTACCTACTTTGAAGAAGGTACTCCAATATCTTCCAGTACATCTACAACCTGCCAGAACGGTAGCCTTTGTCGAGAAGAACAAACAAACGGTTCGATAAGAAATCATCTCGACTTTAATAGCGA
Organism: Gemmatimonadota bacterium; assembly: GCA_012959595.1. Taxonomy (GTDB): domain Bacteria; phylum Gemmatimonadota; class Gemmatimonadetes; order Longimicrobiales; family Gaopeijiaceae. The sequence continues at coordinate 118 of DUCW01000239.1, read as the reverse complement.
CAATGTGGTGGATTACTCCTTCTCAGACCGCGACATCAATCTGACTTCACTAATAGGAAACGCTGTGTTCAGGTGGGAATACAAACCCGGATCTAAACTGTTCCTCGTATGGCAACGT
>DUCW01000238.1:3517-9624 GCA_012959595.1 Gemmatimonadota bacterium | reverse complement strand
GCATTTCTGGAACGGCGTGAGCCGAAGTTCAAGGGACGCTAGGAGGTAGTGCGCCAGAAATGAATTCTTCAAATGGTAACGGTCTGCTGGACGGACTTCTAGTTGTGGAATTTGGACACGTCATGGCCGGCCCGATCTGTGGGCGTATGCTTGCTGACATGGGTGCCAATGTAATCAAGGTGGAACATATCAACGGGGGAGATGCCACACGACAGTTTCTTCCTCCGGACCTCGATGGTGAGTCTGCCGCGTTCCTCATGCTGAACAGGAATAAACGAGGCATTTCTGTCGATCTAAAATCTGAAGAAGGGTCTGAGATCGCCAGGAAACTTCTCAAGTCCGCAGACGTTCTCATCGAAAATCATCGAACAGGTACCATGGAAAGGTTGGGCCTGGGATATGAGGTGCTGAGCGAGCAAAATCCTGGGCTCATATACTGTGAGATCTCTGGCTTCGGCCGAACAGGACCAATGGCGAACCTAGGGGGCTTCGATCTCATTACTCAGGGATACTCTGGACTGATGAGTGTGACAGGAGAGGGTGGCGGAAGACCACCGGTCAAATGCGGGCCACCTTTGACTGACATCACAGCAGGGATTTTAGGGGCTATGGGAGTTCTAGGTGCTTATATCGAGAGATTGAAGACAGGGGAAGGGCAGCGTGTAGATACATCCTTGTTTGAAGCTGGAATCACACAATCGTACTGGCAAGCTGCCATGGCTATGGCCACAGGAGAATCACCGCTTCCATTAGGTTCTGCTCATCCGATGAGTGCTCCTTATCAGGCGTTTGAGACTGCGGATGGGTGGATTACCGTAGGAGGATCTAATCAGACGAACTGGTTACGGTTGATCGATGTCCTAGGAGTTTCTGAGCTTTCTGAGGATCCGCGGTTTTTGGAAAACTCCGATCGGATAAAGAATGTTCGAGAGCTAGACGCTATTTTGAGTGAGAGTTTTAAGGAACATACGACGGAAGAGTGGCTAAAAATTCTAGAAGATGCGGGAGTCCCTGCGGGTCCGGTGGCAAGCATGACAGAGATGCTGGAACTTCCTCAGACATTGGCTAGGGACATGGTTGTAGAAGTCGAACACTCCCGTCTCGGTCCAGTCAAAACGCTGGGGTTTCCCGTGAAATTTTCCAAAAATCCTGCTGTGGTTAGTAGGGGTGCCCCTGTTTTAGGAGAGCACACCAGGGAAATCCTAGATGAGCTTGGTTATTCAGAAGAAGAGATTGTGGGATTGGAAGGCAAGGGGATCATTCGGACCTGACTTTAGTCCTAGCGTTTCTCGTAGTCAGCGAAGAAAATTGAGGTCTTGTCACTTTATAGGTTAGGAGATTTGGATGCGTAAATATACTCGTGGTCAATTTCTTGGAATGGGGAGTGCGTTGGCCGGCACTTTCGGCATTAGCGATTGGAATTCTAATGACCTTTCGAAGGTGAGGTCCAAGAGTAAACAATTCGGTGGTGGGTCTGTGAAGAAGGCGGCTCCGGACATGGCTGTTGTGAATGCCACTGTGCACACCATTGATGAGGGAATGCCTCATGCCGAAGCTTTCACCGTCAAAGACGGGAAGTTTTTGGCCGTGGGCAGTAACCGAGATATCCAGAATTTGATCGCGAGCGGTACGGAAGTGATTGATGCGGAGGGAATGACAGTCGTTCCTGGATTCATCGATGCACACTCTCATCCGTCGGGTGCTGGAATTAACGAATTGAAGAATGTGAATACCAACTTGGGCAGTGTAGCTCGAATTCAAGAGGCACTGAAGTGGCGTGCCGAAGAGACCCCTCCAGGTCAGTGGATCGTCGGATTTATGTACGACGATACAAAACAGGAAGAGGGTCGACCGTTGAATCGGTTGGATTTGGATGCGGTGACGACTGAGCACCCCATTGTGGTAGGCCATCGCGGTGGACATACAGGAGTCTACAATTCAAGAGCGTTTGAAGTAGCTGGAGTCACGGTAAATACTCCGGATCCATTCGGAGGACATTTTTATCGAGAGAATGGTGAATTGACTGGCAAGGTGGCTGAAAGAGCGAGGGCGGTCTTTGATATTCCAAGTGGATCAAACCGGGAAGAAAGAGCAGCCGGGGTTGCTGTAATCTGTGAGAAAATGAACGCAGCCGGACTGACTTCAGTCACCCAGGCGGGAACCGGAAGTAATGACTTCACTGCATATCAAGATGCAAGGGACGCCGGCACCCTGTCGATGCGGATGAATCTCATGGCTCGTGGCGGCACCTTTCCAGCACTGCTTTCGGCAGGAATTCGGACGGGTATGGGGGATGAGTGGCTCAGGATAGGGCCCGTCAAGTTTGCAGCTGATGGGTCGGCATCCGAAAGAACGATGGCTATGAGCACTCCATATGCAGGCCGCCCAGATGATTTCGGAATTCTTACGATGACTCAGGAAGAAATACACGAGGCAGTAGAAGAGGCACATAGGGGAGGCTGGCAGGTAGCGATACATGCTAATGGAGATGTGACCATAGAGATGGTGCTGAATGCCTATGAACGCATGCAGAGGGAACTGCCCATGGTGGACGTGCGTCACAGACTGGAACACTGCTCTCTTGTAAATCCGTCACTACTGAAGAGAATCGCCGATGGTGCCTATATACCAGCCCCTTTCTATACCTACGCCCATTATCACGGGGAGAAATGGATTGAATACGGAGAGGAAAAGATGGAATGGATGTTTGCCCACAAATCTTTCCTAGACCACGGCATTATGGTGGCTCCAGCTTCGGATCATAGCCCAGGACCTTACGAACCGTTGATGGCTCTACAGTCGATGGTCACGAGGAAGGATTTTTCGGGTAGAGTCTGGGGGGCAAGCCAAAAGATCAACCTCGACCAGGCTCTAAAAATATGTACCATGCATGGTGCCTATGCTTCACACGAGGAAGAAATCAAAGGATCTATAACCAACAGTAAGTTGGCCGACTTTGTTATTTTAGGTGACGATCCTTACGACGTTGACCCTGACAGTCTCAAAGAAATCGAGATCGTTAGGACTGTTGTGGGTGGTGAGACCAAGTATCTAGGCTGATTTCAACAACAGAGATTTATTCAACCTCGCACAGCATATCCTGTCCGCAGCACATGGGTGATTTGATTTTTCCATGTCCTTCTGGGCAGGTAGAGACGTGGACAGCAGACCCGTCGTCTTTGACAATAGTGTCATGTGCCAATTCAGCGTCACACGTTCCGCATGTCATTACTCCAACACTCATTCCACATTCGTCACAGATATAAGCGGCCATTTTTCTCTCGTGCTAGTTAGTTCGGGTTACAACCTCAGTGGACAACAGCACCAACCTGTAAAAGTTCCTCGTCCTGCGCAAGCCATAAGAATCAGGTTCCAGAAACATCCTCAACCAGAATCGATATCGAGTGGAAAAATATCTTGACGAACAAATAGATAAACTTGAACATTAGTTTATCTGGCAGAAAATCATTTCAAGCAAATAAATGAACTTGGTTCTTGGTTTATCTCGTTTCTCAGACCGTGTCGGTCAGCGATCACTCTTTGTTGATGAGTGTTCTAATTGGGAATGGTATTTCAATTCCTTCTTCATTAAAACGCTTGTGAAGTTGCTTGATGAACTGATGTCTAACCCGTCCCTGGCTTGTGAAAGTTTGGACCAATAGGCGTACCTGCAGATCGATACTGGAAGCCCCAAAGGTGTGGAATCTCACTTTAACTATGGGTCCTTCAGCGGTGGGGTCAGTAGCGTTCATTTCCGTAAGGACCTCTGTAGCGACTTCCATGACAGTTTTTTCTACTTTGTCTAGGTCACTGTCATAGCTGACCCCTATGTCGAGGCTTACCCAGAGTGCTTCGACCGGCATGCTGTAATTCTTAACGATGGACGACGCCATAGTTGCGTTCGGCACGACTACCAGATTTCCATCGGGGAATGTGTTTATAGTTGTATTGCGTGCTTTCACATCTTCGATGTATCCACGTTCACCGGTGGAAAGTTGGACATAGTTGCCTGGCTTTACCAGCCCCGTCAGAATGATTTGTACTCCAGCGAAAAGGTTTCCGAGCGTGTCTTGCAGAGCTAGGGCTACTGCCAAACCTGCGATCCCTAGTGATGTAATCAGTGGGGTGATATCAATATCTAGATTCTGCAGGATAAGGAAGGTCCCGAGTATCCCGATGGCTAAACGCACGAGATTCACGACCAATGTGGGAGAATTGAATTGAGACCGGTCCGAGACACCCTCTACTACGGCACGCACTCCGCGCATGGCCGCAACGATCACTGGGAGAATGAACAGAACCTTGAGCACCTTGAGGATGACAGCAGTCGCTAAAGGATCCCAGTCACCGACAGTCAGGGCTAGGTAAGCACCCCCTGCGGTGAACCAGACGGCTAAAACACCTTTGAAGGAGTGGGCAATGACATCGTCCCATTCGAAGTCTGTCTTCTTGGTGAATTTCTGAAATTGGGTGAAGAACACACGTTCCACTAACACACCCAGGAGTAACCCTCCGAGCAGGAAGGCCAGTCTCTGAAAATTCGGTTCTGACAGAAAATCGATCATCTTTATACCTTACCTTAGGGTCATGTCTGCTCAGAGCGGTCTTATTGTATTATTTTAGTAGACACTATCAAATCAGGTTCATTGGAAAATCTCCCGAACCAATCAATTCTACTAATTTTTTGACTATGAATCCAATCGAAGCTTTCCAATTCATTGCAGATCCAGAAAAAACTGGTCAGTTAGTCAGTCTGTTTATCGGCGTGGGGACTCTAAGCCTGACGTCATGGTTGGGCTATTTAGCGACACGCCGGATTGTACTCCGTATGATCCTCAAAATCGTAAAGAGAACCAGAGCTACTTGGGATGATCAGCTGATCGAATCCAAGATGCTGGATAAACTTTCTTACATTACACCTGCCTGGATCGTTTTGTCCGGAGTGGGCTTTGTTCCTGGTCTTCCTCAATTGGTGATTCAAGTTGTAGAGCAAGTAGCTCTTGCGTGTATGGCCTTGAGTGTTGGGTTGGCTGTCAGTGCATTGTTGACAGCAGCCAATGCTATTTACGAACAGGATTATCCACAAGCTAAGGCAAGGCCGATCAAGGGATATGTCCAGATTCTTCAGATAGCAGTTTTTGCAATATTGGCAATCGTCGTCACCGCTATCCTACTAGATCAGGATTTCACAGTATTCCTGGGTGGAGTAGGAGCAATGAGTGCTGTGCTCCTGTTGGTTTTTCGAGATACGATACTCTCATTGGTCGCCAGCTTACAGATCACTTCTAATGATATGATTCGTGTGGGTGATTGGGTGGAAATGCCTCAATTCAATGCGGATGGTGACGTGATTGATGTAGCTCTTCACACCGTGAAGATCCAGAACTGGGATAAGACAATCACTACGATTCCCACCCACAAATTCATTGAGGGTTCATTTCGTAATTGGCGTGGGATGCAAAACTCCGGAGGGCGCCGAATCAAAAGGGCCATTTTCATCGACCTGAATAGCGTAAAATTCTTGACAGATAAGGAGATTGCACATTTATCCAAGTATGAATTCTTGCAGGATTATATGGCAGGTAAAAACGAAGAATTGGCGACTCAGGGCGATCGACAGTTAGGTGGGGCGAGCGTCATCCCCAACCTGAGAAAGCTAACTAACGTCGGTACGTTCCGAGCTTATGTCCTGCACTATCTGAGGAAAAATAGCAGAATCCATCAGGATATGACTCTGTTGGTTCGTCAGCTGGCATCTGGATCTCAAGGGCTCCCATTGGAGATCTACTGTTTCGCTAGTGATACTCGTTGGGCTGTCTACGAAGACATCCAATCTGACATTTTCGATCACTTGATTGCTATTCTTCCCGAATTCGCACTGAGAGTGTTTCAGGAACCTTCCGGTAATGACGTACAAGATTTGCTACGTTCCCATGGGGACAGTTCTGATGGTGTTAGTGAGTCCTGATCTGGTGCAAATAGTAGGTTAGATAGTATTCTAGAAGGACTGGAAAGAGCAATCATCATTTTTGTACTTGTGATTGGTCAAGATATGACCTTCACGGTGTTCAAGTATTAGACTGGGTATTCGGGAGTCTCTCTGAAGA
>DUCW01000238.1:2130-3468 GCA_012959595.1 Gemmatimonadota bacterium | reverse complement strand
CTGAAGAAGACAGACCGTTTGGCCACTATATAACGGAGGTAGTAATGAAGAAGAGTAGCGTTTCCCGCCGAAGCTTTATGGGTGGTACCGCCGCCGCATTGGGCTATATGGGGCTAAATCCCAGGGTTGATGTGTCAGCCAAGGAATTTTCACTCGATGAATTCCGACGGTCTTCACAAGAGTTCGATTTTGATTCTTATGCGAGGTTGTCCAGCAATGAAAATGCATGGGCACCTTCGGAGGCAGTTTTGGATGCTGTGACTGCATCGTTCAAGTATGCTAACCGCTACGGTGATCCTGGAGAGGACATTAACGCAGCGATTGCTGAGCGGGACGGTGTTGACCGAAACATGGTTATGACAACGCCTGGTTCGGGAGCATTGCTAAGGGTTGTTGGGACTACGTTCCTTGGCCCAAACAAGAAAGTGGTTGGTGTCGAGCCGACGTACAGCTCTGTTTATCGTCATGCCAGTGGCTTAAAAGCAGACGTGATAGCACTAGCTTTGAACGCAGATGCAACGCAAAACATCCAAGCGATGATTGATACGACTAGGAAGAATTATCGTGATGTTGGTTTGGTTTATCTCGTTAACCCAAATAATCCAACTGGAATTTCTGTCGACAGTAGCGATGTTCAGAAGCTGTTGGATGGAATTCCTGATGATGTACCAGTCTTGATAGACGAAGCGTATCACCACTTTGTCCAAAACCCTAATTATGAGACTGCTATTCCGCACGTCTTGGAAGGCCGTCCTGTGATCGTAGCACGTACTTTCTCGAAGATTTACGGTATGGCAGCGATTCGTCTAGGGTACGGTATTGCTTCGCCTGAGATGATCGAAAAGATGAGGCCTCATCAGACAGGCAATGTCAGTGTACTAGCAAGATGGGGTGGGGTTGCCGCGCTTAAGGATCGAGCAAGTGAAGAGACATTCCTTAAAGACACTTTGGATTTAAGAAATAAAACGATGGGTGAGCTGCAGGGCATGGGTCATAGGATCCTTCCATCGGATACCAATTTCTTCTTTGTCTATACAGGTCGTCCGGTCGCGGAACTTCAGGAAGCTTTCCGTAAGAAGGGAGTTCTGGTTGGAAGGCCGTTCCCTCCGATGTTGGATTACCTGCGTGTTTCGATAGGTACCGCAGAAGAGATGGCCCGCTTCATGGTAGCCTGGAAAGAGATTATGCCTGCAGTAGCAGCAGACAGTCTCTAAGAACGAGAGAGCCCTGCTTTCCTGTTGTCAGATTCCCAGACGACTAGAAAGCAGGGTTTCTTATTTTTACCTCTGTGACGCCTGACTTTTTGATGTATGCAGAAACTTCTTGTGGAGGTTATTG
>DUCW01000238.1:0-2120 GCA_012959595.1 Gemmatimonadota bacterium | reverse complement strand
ATTTTTTATAATTTATATAGTTTTTGTCATTTTTTATAATTTTTATAATTTTTTACCATTTTTATCATTTGTTATCATTTTGTGATTTTTTACATGTTTACGTGTGGAAATATGTTTCATCCAATCCTTTTTATCACGTGTATAGTAATCACAAATTTGGCAAGAATATTCTTTTCGGATTTTTTGTACTGATCGCTGCAGGATTCGGAGGCTTGGCCGCCCAGTCGGCTAACGATGGATTGGATCAAATCCGTGCCTATGTTCCCGTCTCTGATAATCTCGCGACGTCCGGACAAATTACGGTGGATCAAATTGAAGATATTAAGACGGCCGGGTTTGAAGTGGTCGTGAATTTGGCTACTGCCCGCAGAGAGCAGAATGGGGAAGAAGGATTTGCAGTGGCGGAAGCGGGCCTGACCTATGTCAATATTCCGGTAGACTGGGAAGAGCCCACTCTGAGAGACTTGGACATGTTTTTTTCGGTGATGAAAGCCAATGTGGACCGAAAAGTTTTCGTGCATTGTTTTGCTAACATGCGAGCCTCTGCGTTTACCTACTTATATAGAACTATGGAACTGAATATCGATCCAGTTGAAGCTAAGAAAGCGATGGACGCTGTTTGGGATCCAAATTCTCAGGAACAATGGGCCTCGTTTATTGAACGTGCTATGGAACGCGGGGAGTCGGAAACCCAATAGCGATGAAGTTTATCGATCTGTGTGCTGGTATAGGAGGCTTCCACCATGCCCTGCATCAGATCGGATGGCAGTGTGTCTATGCGTCAGAAATCAATCCGACAGCCAGAAAGGTTTACGAAGACAATTTCAAGGATATTTCTCCCGAACTATTCGAAGGTAAGCTGTTTAATGAGGATATCTATGAATGTGATACGGCAGACATCCCTGATTTCGATGTAATTTGTGCAGGATTTCCGTGCCAACCGTTCAGCCAGATTGGTTATAAGAAGGGATTCACGGAGGATTTAGAGGGCAGGGGAAATCTCTTTTTCGAGCTCACTAGAATTATCAGAGATAAGCAACCTAAAGTCCTTTTCCTGGAGAATGTCAGACACATTGTAAAACATGATCGGGGAAGAACATTTGCCAGGATCAGAGATGAAATAAAAGAGCTGGGTTACTCCTTTAGTTGGGAAGTGATCCGTGCATCTGATTTTGGTTTGCCCCAGCACCGACCGAGAACTTTCATGATAGGATTCAGAGGGGAGAAAGATCACGACTGTTATTTTGATTTTCCAAAATCCCAGAAGCTGGAGATGACAATGTCAGACATCTTCGGTGGTGAGTGTGACAGGGATGTTGGTTTTACCTTGAGACTCGGAGGGATGGGATCGGGAATTGAGGATCGCAGGAATTGGGATGCTTATCGAGTCGATGGTGAAGTCGTCCGTCTACAGGTTGAACATGCAAAGAAAATGCAGGGCTTCCCAGAGCAATTCCTGCTTCCAAAATCTAGGGCGAAAGGGCTCAGGCTGCTGGGGAACAGTGTGGCTACAAATGTCGTCAGAGAAATTGGGGTTCAGATCGAAAAATATGTGACTTCTAAGGACGAGTTCAAAAAAGGCAAACAGATGCGGATGGCTCTGTGATCGAGTGGGAAGATGAACCGAGATCGAAACCTATAATCGATTGGGATTAGAATCTTTAGGAGACCCAGAAATGAGTGATTACAATCGTACTGTATTGGATACCTTAAGTAGCAGAAAGTGTTTTAAATCTTTTCAGTTCGATAGAGATGAACCAGGGAGTCTCATTAAAGAATTCGAGGACACTATTTTCTCTCAGGATAAAAAAGTGGTGTTGTCGCAACGCCCAGAGATGGTGCCTTTTGATTTGGCCGATGAGTTGCACCTCAAGTTTGATGCGGTGGCTGTCAATTACAGGCGCGCTATGAAAGAACAGGGGCTGTCTCACTCGGATATGGACGGAGAGGGATAGATAACGATGAGTACTCTGATTCCTATTGTCGTTGCTTTAGCTTTATCTCTTCTGGCAAGGAATGTCATCCTTGGACTCTTTAGTGGGGTGTTCATAGGGGTCATGATGTTGAATGGTCCTCAACCACTGGACGCCTTCGGTATCATGGTGAAATCTCATCTGATT
>DUCW01000237.1:7683-9657 GCA_012959595.1 Gemmatimonadota bacterium | reverse complement strand
AGAGCAGGAAAAATAAGGAGTCCTAATGACCGAAGTTTTGAGAATAGGCAACCTAGAAGTCAAACCGAATAGTACTATGAGAGGTGCGATACTCACTGGCAAAAAGTTCGACGGGCGACCCGCTGAAATACCTATACTGGTTTGTCAGGGTAAAGAAAACGGGCCGAAGTTATGGTTGAACGGTGCCACCCACGGCGACGAACCTGAAGGAGCACTCTCCATTTTCAAGACTTTTGAATGGCTTGAACATTCTTTGATAAGAGGCACAGTCGTTGGAGTTCCGGCAATGAACGTACCCGCCTTCGAGGCTGGGAAACGAGGAGATCCTTTAGACGGTTTTACATATGATATGAACCGTATTTACCCCGGCCGACCAGATGGCTACCCAACTGAGCGATCCGCCTGGGCCCATTGGGAAGCGATGAGAAATAACTGTGATCTACAGATAGCCATCCATTCAGGAGGCGAACATTCTTACCTGGCACATATGATCTTCGCTTCTGACAATCCAGAAAGTTTGGAATTGGCCGCTGCCATGGGAGCCAATTGGGACCTCGTATTCCGCAGTGGGCAGGGGGGGAATAATCCTGCTTCTAAGATAGGAGATTCGGGAAAAGCCGGTATCACTGTCGAGCTAGGAGGAAATTGTCGCACGCTGACTAGTGATTTTCACGAAATCACTGAGGACCTTTCCAAGGGATACCGAAACGTAATGAAACATTACAAGATGATCGAAGACGACGAACCTCCTGCATACGCACGACAATGGCGTATGGGCCATCAACAGGCTCTCCTAGCTCCTTCTTCAGGTATGTGGGTAGGAACTCCTAATATCCCTTTTGAAACCGAACTACCAAAAGGAACAGTCCTTGGTAGCATTTACGACCTCTATGGGGACGTGCAGTCACAAGTGCAGGCTCCAGAAGACGGTGTGGTCTTCGGTCTACGCTCTCGGCCCTCGGTGATGGCCGGAGAGTGGTGCTGCTTCTTTGGTATCATAGACGAAATACGAACAGACCTTACCGGCTCATAATTGAGTCAAGGCGATCTTTCATTTTACTGTATAATAACTCATATATCATATATATCTATGCGTGATTAAATGCCAGATTTCCCAATTCTATAACTCTATCTTCTTCTCTTCCGCTTACGGAGTGTACCTAAAAACAACCTATTAGAAACCTGGGCTATCCCTTTGTTGATCACACTGGGGTGTTTCATTTCATCTTCCGCAATCGCAATCGCAGCGTGGCCCATTATCTGGTAGCGAATAAACCATTTGAGGTGAGTATCGCCAACCTGCAATCTTCCGAAGACAAGATCCATTACTCCCTCCACTTCTAGCCTTACGTGTTTCCTAGCTTTTCTCCCTGTAAGTTTCGATGGTAATGGTATCTCAATTGAGCGACCAATATCATTCGGAAAGAACCAACCCCACTCGCTATTCCGTCCCTCCTTCTTACAGGTGTCTACATGCCACTTGAACCATTCATATTGCCACATCTCATAAAGCCCAAAATGGTGCAACCAATCTTGAAATTTTGCCTCGAATAAGCCTGGTTTATTTTTCGAACAGTACAATGGACCGGAATCCAGCCACTTCCACATCTCAGGGCACATTTCGTGGGAAATCTCCAGAAATCTCCTCCTCAGTGCATCGGTAGAAACAGAACAACCATCCGCCAGTGCTCCTTTCTCTTGTTTTTGGAACGCTCCTTCAAAGGCAGGAGAACCCGAACTCTTGTTTAATCCTTTCACGGGCTGCCAGAAAGGATGCTTGTTTCGCACCCTGAACTTCTTTTTGTTGATCCAATCAGCCATGCTGTTTCATTCCCCTAAATCCAAAACCAACTATCTTGACACTCACTAAGATTATAAAGTTATCTGACAGAGACTTTACTACAATATCTGACTATAGTACGTATTAACAAGCATAGATTGTAGATTTTTATACTTTTTAATAAATAAAAAAAG
>DUCW01000237.1:2177-7598 GCA_012959595.1 Gemmatimonadota bacterium | reverse complement strand
CAAGCTGTCCGAAATATTCCAACTACAGCAACCCGTGTCGCAGAAACCATTAATAACTCCTGGATTCTGTCAGTATCTTCTTTTCGTCTATGCTTGACCGCTAGGAAAAATCGGTACGTCCAGGGAACCCCTGCTTTCTGAGCTACACGGTGAGCCCTTCGAACGATTTCCGCTTCTCTGATTTGATCAAAAGATGAAGCTTTTTTACGAGATTTATATGTGCCAATCTCTTCGGCTACACGGAAGCGTTTTATTAAAGCATCTAGGAGCAACTTATCGGCATGGTTAACCTTTTCACGCAAGCTCTCAAGGGAGCTAGGTGACTCAGGAGATTTAGCACTAGCCGGACTATCGTCCATGTCTTGTCCTCCCACCACGGGGCCTTCTACTTCAATAGGTTAATCAAGGCAAGGAGTTCGGATCTATCCTCTGACGTTCCACCACCTTACCACGCCCTCTCGTTACAATGGGCTCTCCATCCTCAACAATCACTTCCCCTCTTGAAAGAGTCACTGTGGGAAAGCCTGAAACTATGAGTCCCTGATACGGAGTATAGTCTACCGCGGAGTGTAAGCAAGCTGGATCCAGCTCTGTCTCTTTTTCTGGATCAACAATCACTATGTCAGCATCTGTGCCTATATCCAAGGTCCCTTTATTTGGATACATACCGAAGATACGAGCTGGATTAGTTGAAGTCAGTTCCACAAAACGACTGGGAGAGATCCTCCCTGCCTTGACTCCGTAGGTGAACATAAGAGGCAACCGAGTCTCTATACCGGGCAGACCGTTAGGTATCCTAGTAAAATCACCACGGCCTCCAGTTTTTTGGCCCTCGTAACGAAATGGCGCATGATCGGACGAAACCTGTTGAAGCACTCCATCTTCAACAGTACTCCAAAGCGCTTCTACTTGATCTATTCCACGTATAGGAGGACTACATACGAACTTCGCCATCTCAAAGCCCACAGTTGGGTCATAAACCGAATCATTCAGAACTAAATACTGAGGGCAGGTCTCTCCCACCACGGGTTGGCCACGTCTCCGAGCTTCCTCGACATGTCTAGCAACCGCTTCAGAAGTAACATGAGCGATACAAATTGGAGCTCCTGCTAATTCCGCCAACATTATAGCTCTATTCGTTGCTTCGGCCTCCACAGCCACAGGGCGACTAGAAGCATGAAACTGTGGACCCGTCTCTCCACGAGTCAGGTGTCTTTCGATCAAATGAGTGATTGCACAATCGTTTTCACAATGCAAATAGGCCAATCCTCCACTAGTAGCCACTTCTTCTAGTAGAGTTAGTAGATCGCCATCTCCTACCTTCTTGTCTCCGTATGTCATATAAATCTTGAAGGATGGGAATCCTGCTTCAACCAAGCTTTCTATCTCCTTGATTGATTCAGGATTAACATCAGTTACGATCGTATGGAAAGAGTAGTCAATCACACTGTCTGGCTCGATTTCAGCCAGCCTGCGATCTCTCGCCTTGATAAGTGACTCTCCCTGAGCCTGTAAAGAAAAATCGATTATCGTTGTCACTCCTCCACATGCCCCCGCTATCGTTCCCACATAGAAGTCATCCGCTGTCCTGACGCCAAGTCTTTCGATAGGATGGTCCAGGTGTGTATGAGTGTCGATGCCTCCAGGCATTACCCAATGGTCAGAGGCATCAATGATCAAACCATCAGTCTCCAACTCAAGCCCCAATTCGACAATCTTACCCTCCCTTATCAGCACATCTGACAGTTCCATACTATCAGCCGTGACTACCGTACCTCCACGAACTAATACTTCAATCATTGCCTTCCAATCCTTCCACGAATTCTGCCATGCGAACCATGGCCTCCTCTATATTTTTTCTTGGTGCCAGAAGAGATATCCTCACCCAATTTCGCCAACTTTCCCCAAAAGAATTCCCAGGAAACATCAAAACTCCGACGTCTCTCAATAAGCGATAGCAGAACTCTTCAGCTCCAATGCCAAATCGGGTCATATCGGCCCAAAGAAACAGTCCCCCATAGTGTGCGGCATACGGGATCCCCATGCTATCCAAACCATCCATCAAAACCTGCCTACGTTCCTCGTATATCCTCAGAAACTGTGGCCGAGAATCGTATTCCATGTCTAGTGCAGCTAATGCTGCATACTGCGAAAATTCTGGACAAGGACCGGAAGTAGTCTGCTTTATCGCTGAGACTGCATCAATAAAAGCTGGCGGTCCAACCAAGAATCCTACTCTAAATCCAGTCATAGCATAGGATTTAGAGAATCCAGATAAAACCACTGATCGATCACGAGCGCCGTCCACACCCCAGAAAGACAGAGATTTGTGATTTTGGAAGACAATGTCCTCGTAGATCTCGTCTGATAAAACAATCATACCCAGATTGTTAGCAACTTTCGATAAATTGCGAACGTTCTCAGTCGTTGCACATGATCCTGTCGGATTAGATGGATTCACGAATACAAGCAGCTTTGCATCCGAGGCATGCTTGACAAGATCTTCTTCCTTTAGTTCGAAGAACCTTCCCTCCTGCTGTGTTGGAATCGACACTATCGTTCCACCACAAGCTCCGATAGCCTGATCATATGAGGTATAGCGAGGATCTGGACAAGCGACTTTATCCCCTGGGTTCACGAGGGCCAACAAGGCTAAGAATAGGCCCTCTTGAGCTCCATTCGTGACCAACAATTCCTTCTCAGGGTCAACCAAAATACCTTTTTCATCCATAAATCGGTCTGCAATTTTTGTCCTGAGATCAGACAAGCCTCGGATAGACCCTAACCGTGGTTCCCCTGAGTCACCCCTGAAGTTTCCGGAACTGGCAAAATACTTCATCGCTCCATCTATGATCTCTTTTTGAGTATGTAGGTCAGGATCTCCCCGCCCCAACGAAATCACATCCTTCTTGGTCTTAGCCAGATCCATCATTTTGTAACGGAGGGAGGTGGCTTTCTCTCCAGATTCGACGGCCCCACGTCCAGTCTTTTTTTTCATGCCGACATGGTCATCTTTTCTTATTGAACTCATGGCCTTTCACCCAGTGCCCAAAGTGCCACTCTTTGAGAAGGTGAGGGAGCACAGATCGAAGAGGCCTGCTTCCACGAAGTGATCCTCTTCAAAAGAGAGGCTTCAGCAGAAACAAACCCTAAATCAAAGCCATGTATTCCCAGTAGGCTGGACAAAGAACCCACCATGATTGTGTCAGAGGCCAGCTTTAATATTTCAGATCCTTCTCCATAAAGGGCGTTACCGAAAGCACAGATTTTAGTACCAACATTCCCTTTAAACCACTCTTCTCCTATCCCACTGTCTAATTCCCAATAGGCAACAGGTATGCCGGTATCTTCAAGTCCATATACCCGTATACCCATCCAATCAAACAGCGCCTGATGACGCAGCTCCTTTTGTGCCACGACTCCACCTTCTGGCACTAAATCCAGACCCAGCATAGTCACGAAAACGGCTTCGCCCTCACTAGCTGTAACCAACACCTCATTCTGATCACGAGGATCGTCGAGATAGCTGCCCAATTCTTTTCCTATACACTTCCTCAATTCCAGCATCCCGGGACGATCAGGATAGTGAGTCTCTCCCTTACCCAAATGGTAAGAAAGGTTTTCAACGAGTCTTTCGGGGATCTCGACATCCCCTCTAACGAATTTATTCTTGAGCTGGCTGGCTACAGCAATCTTAGCACGTTCAGAAAGAGCTCCTGCAACAGTAGACACCATATTCAAGTCATCCATTTTCTTCTCCCGGCACAACATACTCCGCAACCGTATGAAGCTCTCTTACAGTTAATTCCGAGCCGTATTCTGCAATATATTTAGCCAAAGTTAAAGCGTTAAACCGACACCCACTAACACCACCTCTCAAACGAGCAAGCAGGTGAAAAGCTGGGCCTAAACTTATAGGATCAGCCCATGCCTGGCTAACCTTTGGATCAAGTATTGATATGTCCTTGTCAGTGATCGAAGTTGGTTTGATTTTTAAACCTGGAGTAACTGAATTGACGCTTACTCTTGATCCGACCAATTCCAAGGCCAAGCAACGAGTGAATGCCTCTATGCCAAACTTAGATGCACAGTAGGCCGACTGATCAGCAAAACCCAAAACCCCAGCTTGAGAAGACACATTTATAATTGACCCTCCTTTCTCCAAAAGTTCGGAGATCAGATCTCTCGCCAAAAAAACAGGTGCAGTCAGGTTGACTTTCAAAGTTTCTTCCCAGGAATCCACTTGAATGTCTTGAAGTGACTGTCGTTCCAGAACAGCGGCGTTATTAATAATGGCAACGAGCCTATCACTTCCGGATTTAATCTCCTTCGCCAATTCAGACCTCTGAGACTCCGAGCTCAAGTCGGCCACTCGAGTTTTTACCCAACCACCCTTCTTCCTAATAATTGCAGCAGTCATTTCAAGTTCGGATTCTATTTCAGAGACTATCCACACCCGTGCACCCACTTGTCCTAGGAAGCACGCAACCCCTCTTCCTAATCCCCGCCCAGCCCCCGTAACCAGTACATCCAAATCTTCTATAGGCTCCATCAAATTCTGCAAACTACCAATCATCCCAAAAGCACCCTTACCACATTAGCACAAATCACTCCCAAGTAAGTGCCTAAAGCATAGCCGAAAATTCCTACTATAACCCCAGGGGCTACTAGTTTACCCCATTTCATAGCTAAACTTATAGCTAAAGCTGACCCCGGACCTCCAATAGCAGCTTGACTCGCAATGGTTACGATTGCCAAATCAATCTTGAGAATCCAAGCTGCTCCATAACTTACTATCACGTGGACCGCCATGATGATCAGCATCAGAGAGAAAATGGGAATTCCTGCGTTCAGTACTTGGGAAAGTTCAGAAGCTGCTCCGAGCTGTATGAAGAAGATATGCATCGCAAAATAAGACAACACCTCAGCCCCATTGAGATTTCTCACAACAGGAAGTAAAGAGGCGCCCAGTGCAAACGTTGTCAGCCAGATTACCTCTGGAATCCCTGGATAGAGAGCAAACAACTGCTGAGCTATCCACAGAAAGATGAGAGGGAGACCTCCTAAAACCGCTAACTCTAAAACATTAATCTTAGTATCTGTCCAACGCCTCCTCATTGCCTCAGCCTCTTCCTCTTCCTCCTCAGAAATGGTGTTAGTGTCGGTGTCGGTGACCACCTGATTTTGATGGTGAACACCAACAGTCGATTTGTCCGATCCAATCCGTCGCAAAAAAACACCTGCTAGAGCAGTAGCGAGCCATATTTGGAGTAGCATGTATGGAACTGTCGACATGTTATCAGCTACCGCTGCTGCTGCAAAGATATTCGCATCGATATCCAAGCCTTTGGAGCAGAAACACTTGGAAAGAAGCGATCTTGCGCAAAAAAACACTTGGAAAGTAGCTACCTTGAGCAAGAC
>DUCW01000237.1:0-2167 GCA_012959595.1 Gemmatimonadota bacterium | reverse complement strand
CCGCCACCCATAAACGCTGCTGCAAAGGCACCCGATAATTTCCATGTTTCAGGTCCAACGATCCCAGCCGTCGCAAGCCCGCCAACTATCCCCCCCACAACGCTCCCCAAACATGCAGCGCCATAGGCAATAATCATCGGCCATCCGGCATTCTTCAACTCCCGCATATCGGTGCCCATGATGATAAGAACGATGGCATACGGGATAGCATACGTATTCACAGCTTCGTGCACTGGCCCAGTATGCTCGATCATCCCCACATTCGCAAAAAAGATGCCAAGAAGGGTACACACTACTGCGGAAGTGATTTTCTTTACAAACTCAACACGCTCTTCCAAGATTCGTGCAAAAGCGATTATAGCAAGCATGAAAGTGAGGACTAATAGGGGATCCCGAATCATATATTCACCAACCCTTTCGGTTCGGATTTTGATCTCAGCAGTTCTAGATTATTTATCACGTCACTCATCATGCCCTTCTGCCCACCACCTGTTCCACCTCCAACATGCGGTGACAGCAGGACATTGGGACAGTTGACTAAAGGATGCTCCTTGGGCAATGGCTCATAGAGGAAAGCGTCAAGACCTGCTCCACCGATACACCGATTTTGCAACGCAGAAACAAGAGCTTCTTCGTCGACAAGTCCACCCCGTGCAGTGTTGATCAGCACTGCTGAAGACTTCATCAAGTCAAGAGCTCTTCCATCTATAATCTTTTCAGTTTTGCTCGTATGTGGTGCATGTAAACTCACGAAATCACTAGCTTGCAACAGCTCTTCAAGTTCCAAATAACTGACATTGGCCTGAATCTCATACTCATGTGACAAAGGGTTCCGTTTGGTATATAGAACTTCCATGTCAAAGGCTTGTGCTCGACGGGATACCTCAATACCAATGTCCCCCAAACCTATAAGGCCCAAAGTCTTCCCGTACAATTGGCGAACGTCATCGAATTTCAACCAATTAAAAGCGATTTTACGTTCATCAGTCCTACTCGGATCAACATTGAAATCCAGATATGACCCATCTTTAGTCCCAACATGCCCATCAATCAGCCTTCTATAACAACCTAGCATCAAGGACAGTGTTTGTTCAGCAACTGCTATGGCCCCACGATGCGGCAACACGGAGACTGGGATCCCCACCTCTTTAGCTACTCTCCAATCAACCGCCCAAGGAGTCCTACCCTGTACCTGTATGAGTGTTAGGTTGGGAAAAGAGCACATTAACTCTTTACCAATATGTTGTTTTGATGTCAAAAGAACTTGGATATCATCAGCAAAATTTCCCCAATGTCCGCCCGAAACATCCTCGGCCCATACTACATCTATCCCAGCTGCATCAAACTCCAATTGAAATAGGTCCCGAATCCATCGAGGAAATAGTTGCGTGTGGAAGACTCGCATTATCCTGTTAAACCCTTGCGTTAATTTTCATCAAATCACAGATAATAGAGAATCTCACCACAAAGTGCCAATCAGTTGACCGAAGTGTTCCTGATGACTTACACTCATGACGTCAAGGAAACCAATATGAAACTAAATCGCAGACAATTTACCAAAGCTGCTGGGACTGGTAGCATCGCACTAGCTGTAGCCTGGCAGCAAGCTTGTTCTGAAGTGGCGGAGTCAGGTCAAGTAAGCACCGAAACCGTTGAGGTTCTTTTAGACTCCCAGGGGCCTAGAGGAGTCTACCAAGAAGCCGAAGAATTTGAGCGGCTCCGTCGTGCAGTAGGTAGTATGATCCGTACCCAAACGAATCTGAGGAATTTTTCCGTGGACGAGGATGAGCAGCCCTCCACAGTTTTTTGGAGAAGATAAGAGTGTCAGAACCGATTTATTTTCGTTCAGTCAGAGAATTAGCTGAAGGATTGGAAAAACGAGAATTCTCGTCCCTTGAATTGACCGAGTTATATCTTGAGCGTTCCCAGGAGCTCGATGTACCCCCATTCGATCTCCCAAATGAACCTCGCGAAGATCATGATGGGAAACTTGCCACCATGATCACTATCGCTACAGACCATGCCCTCGAAGCTGCTCGAGTAGCTGACAAAGAACTTGCTGCAGGGAATCGGAGAAGTATCCTTCATGGTATCCCTTACGGCGTAAAAGATATACTGGATACCACTGGAATTCGCACAACTTGGGGCTCCCGTATTTTTAAAGACC
>DUCW01000236.1:9099-9743 GCA_012959595.1 Gemmatimonadota bacterium | reverse complement strand
GGGATTGAGATCACTCTCAATAAAAAAATTCCTACTGGAGCAGGACTTGGAGGTGGTTCTTCGGATGCAGGAGCTGTGATAAGAACATTGAACCTCATGTTTAATCAGCCCTACTCGCCTAGGGATCTTATGCAGATCTCCTCCGAATTGGGATCGGATGTACCTTTTTTTACATCGGCTCTGGGGACGGCCTTGGCTTGGGGCAGGGGTGATAGATTGATGCCGATGGTGTTCAAGAGCTCTGTGTTATTGGCTCTGACCTCTGTAGCGATCAACACAGCTGAAGCCTATGAAGCGTTAAATGTACAAAGAAAATCAACGAAAGCTGCTATTTTTCCACCCCAATCTGCAGTCTTGAAGAATTGGCCACTTTGTCTTGTAACGATTTCGAAAGAACAATTTTTGCACAGTACCCTGTCTTAGGAAAAATACGCAAAGATATCGAGGCAGCAGGTGCAACAGTAGCTCGCCTTTCTGGAAGTGGAGGAACACTTTTTGGGTTGTTCTCAACTGAGTGCGAGGCTCACTCAGCCCGTCATGAACTAACTAAATCTTGGCCACATGTACAATTTGTGATTACAGAAACTCTCGATTCCCAGCCTCAACCCTCTGCACTGGGATAGAGCCCCAGATTTTATTGGCTT
>DUCW01000236.1:3638-8975 GCA_012959595.1 Gemmatimonadota bacterium | reverse complement strand
ACTTTTTTTTCACGACCGCTTTGTTACTATATAAGATAGTAGAAACGGTTGAGGAGTTATTGATAAAACACTTTGCTTACCAAATGTATTAACGTTGGTGTTTTTAGGATGGTTCAGTAGCTTTGACAACTAATCACCTTTTTACAAATCTGCCTGGGATCCATGGACGACACATTTCGGAGAAGCCCACTACTTCTATTGTCCGGACGGGCTAACTTACCTCTTGCTTCAGAGATAGCGACCCTTCTAGGAGAAGAGGTTGAAGAGTGTGCAACCATCAAGAATTTCGCTGATGGAGAAATTTTTGTCAGAATCAATCGGGATGTACGAGGCAGAGATGTCTTCATAATACAACCAACGATATCATCTTCGACTAGTGGTATAATGGAATTGTTACTACTGATCGATGCTGCAGTCAGAGCTTCAGCAGCTAGAGTAACAGCCGTTGTACCTTACTATGGTTATGGCAGGCAGGACCGCAAAGATCAGCCCAGAGTTTCCATAGGTGCAAAGCTAATGGCCAACCTTCTCGTTGCGGCAGGGGCCGACCGACTAATCGGAATGGATTTTCACCAGCATCAGATACAGGCATTTTTCGATATTCCAGTTGATCATTTGTACGCGGCGCCTACTCTAGTAAGTTACTTCAGGTCGAAAAAATTTGAAAATTTGGTTGTGGTTGCACCAGATGCAGGGTCCACTAAAATGGCACGAGGATTTGCAAGAAGACTGGACGCTACTATTGCAATCATTGATAAAAGAAGGCCTGCTGCGAATGTCAGTGAAGTAATGAATGTGGTTGGAGAGGTCAGCGGAAAAGATTGTTTGCTAGTGGATGACATGATTGATACGGCAGGGACGATGTCTCAGGCTATAAGGGTATTGAAACAAATGGGGGCAAAAAGAGTTTTGGCCGCAGCCACACATCCACTTTTGTCGGGTGAGGCGGTCCAGAGACTGGTCAATGTAGATGTAGATGAAGTCGTAGTTACCAACACAGTTGAGATCTTGGAAGAACGTAAATTCGACTGCTTAAAAGTGATGTCAGTTGCGAATATCTTTGCAGAAGCGATCAAATGTGTGCATGAGAATAAATCTGTTAGTAAGCTTTTTGAGGTGCCTACTGAACCTTAGGGGCACTTGACTTTTTACCACTCTAAAATGTAGCGGAATCAAAAAATGGCTGTAAAGACTTTGCTTGCGGCAAAACGTAGAAATGAAACAGGTAAGGGCAGTGCACGGAGGATCCGTTCCTCTGGTGGTATCCCTGCCGTTCTCTATGGTAGGGAGCAGAATTCAATTTCCTTAACCATAGACTCCCGAGAATCGATGAAGCTATTCCAGTCTGTTTCCGTTGAGAACACCATTATCAACGTTAAGATTGACAGTGAAGAAGAAGTATTCGAAACACTGGTCAAGGAGATACAGGTACACCCCTATAGAGATGACATACTCCACGTAGATTTCTATCGCTTTGAAAGAGGTGTAGCACTGGAAGTGGATATTCCAGTGGAATTCACAGGATCTGCTCAAGGTGTCAAAGAGGGGGGAATTTTAGAGATTCTTCTCCGGGAAATTAGAGTCAAATGCCGACCTTCCCAGATTCCCGAAAGCATCAAGGTGGACATTTCCGATTTGGACATAGGTTCTTCCATCAAGATAAACGATGTAGTCGTCGATGCAGATGTGGAGCTTATGGCTGATCCTACTCAAGCTGTCTGTATGGTAGCCTTGCCTAAGGAAGAGGTAGAAGAAGTGGAGGAAACAGACGAACTCCTTGAAGAGGGAATGGAGGGAGAACCGACGATAGGTGAAGAGGAGACGGGAGATGAGGGAGAAGAAGAAAACGAGCGACAGTAGTTTAGCCGTATGAAAGTGATAGTTGGACTGGGAAATCCTGGAGAAAAGTACGATAATACACGTCACAACGTCGGCTGGTGGGTTCTGGATAGATTGGCTTACGACTGGGACTTGGGAAGTTTCGAACAAGCTGATCTGGATCACAGAATAAGTGGTACTCTCAATGGTATTGATTTTCTCCTTATGAAACCAACGACATACGTCAATAAAAGTGGCATGGCTTTAGCTCATTTGCGGCTATCGGACCAATTTTTCTCGAATGGAGATTTACTTATAGTCGTTGACGACGCTTCCTTGGATGCTGGTAAAATCAGATTTAGGCCTGAGGGAAGGTCAGGAGGTCACAACGGTTTGAAGTCGATATCGCAAAGTTTGGGTACTGAATCATACTCTAGATTGAAGATTGGGGTGGGTAGGCCCTCAAAAGGAATAGAACTGTCAGATTGGGTTCTTTCGGGAATGGCCCAAGAAGATGAAGAGAGCGTGTTAGCCCTTTTACCGACCTTGGCGGAAGCAGTTCAGGTTTGGATGACTGAAGGTGTGCAGGGTGCAATGAACCAATTCAATAGATGATTTGTTTTGAATAGTAACGATAAGACAAATAAATAATTAGGAGCGAAGAATTTCATGGATGGAATTACAGCAATATCTAGCATTTCATGGATTGTAGGTCTTTTCGGACTTGCACTGGCCGGATTCATTTATCGTTATGTGAAAAGTCAATCTACCGGAAACGAGGCAATGGAAGAATTGGCGGAACAGATTCACGATGGTGCTATGGCATTTTTACGCCGTGAATATATACTGCTTTCAGTATTTGTTGTCGTCATAGCCACTCTCTTGTGGTTGGCAATATCTCCAGAGACGGCCATGGCTTATCTCTCTGGTTCAATCTGTTCCGTGTTAGCTGGATTTTTTGGTATGAAGTCAGCCACTAGGGCAAATGTAAGAACTTCTGCTGCTGCAAATCGGGATGGTGCTGGAAAAGCTTTGAGGGTGGCTTTTTTCGGCGGTGCAGTCATGGGACTCTCAGTTGCTGCTCTTGGACTGTTAGGCATTGTTCTCATATATAAGGTCGCAAACGGAGCAGGGGCGATCACCGCCGAAGAACATCAAAATTTTGCGGAGATAATCTCTGGGTTTGCTATGGGTGCCAGTACCATTGCTTTGTTTGCACGTGTGGGAGGCGGCATTTTCACAAAAGCGGCGGACGTTGGGGCTGATCTTGTAGGCAAGGTGGAAGCGGGCATACCAGAGGATGATCCTAGGAATCCTGCTACAATAGCGGACAATGTTGGAGACAATGTTGGAGACGTAGCGGGTATGGGGGCGGATATTTTCGAATCCTATGTAGGGTCTGTCATTGCGACAATAGCGATAGCGGCCAGTTCGACCGCTTTGCAGGATAACACCGCCGGGGCAATAGCACTCCCTATTGTCACCGTGACAATAGGCCTCTTAGCCTCAATCTTTGGCATAGCTATGATGAAAATCTTAGAACGTTCTGACCCAGCATCAGCACTCCGCAATGTGACATTTATTTCGGCATCCATTTTCATTATAGCCATGTATTTTGTCGTAGAAGGAATGGACTTCGAAATGACAGTAGACGGTCATGTATACCCTGCGTTGGGTCCCTGGTTCGCTATCGTATCAGGAACTGTGGTGGGGACACTGATCGGGCTGGTCACCGAGTACTACACATCTATGAAGCCTGTTACCAGAATTGCCGAAGCCAGTGAAACTGGAGCAGCTACAAATCTGATCACTGGATTAGCTGTAGGGATGGAATCCACTGCTATCCCAATGCTCCTGATCTGTTTGGGGATTTTCACATCCTTTCACTCTGCCGGGCTTTACGGCATAGGTATAGCGGCTGTGGGGATGCTTGCAACTGTTGGGATTACAATGTCTGTGGATGCGTACGGGCCGATTGCTGATAATGCTGGCGGGATTAGTGAAATGAGTGGTTTGGGTCCTGAGACTAGAGCCATCACTGACTCTCTTGATGCCATTGGGAATACCACAGCTGCCCAGGGAAAGGGATTTGCTATTGGATCGGCTGCCCTAACAACTTTAGCTTTGTTCTCAGCTTATGCTACCAAGGTAGGCCTGGCCGAAACTGGTATTGATCTGATCAATCCGTTGGTTGTGATCGGATTGTTCTTGGGTGGGACACTCCCATTTTTCTGTGCCGCCTTAACTATGACAGCCGTAGGCAAAGCAGCCCAAGGTATGGTCGAAGAAGTTCGCCGCCAATTCCGTGAAATGCCTGGAATTATGGAAGGGACCCAAAAGCCTGATTCAGCTAGATGTGTGGCGATATCGACAGATGCCGCTCTGAGAGAAATGATTCTTCCTGGGGTAACGGCCATTTTGGCGCCAGTTATAGTTGGGTGGGGGCTAGGGGTTGAAGCTCTAGG
Organism: Gemmatimonadota bacterium; assembly: GCA_012959595.1. Lineage (GTDB taxonomy): Bacteria > Gemmatimonadota > Gemmatimonadetes > Longimicrobiales > Gaopeijiaceae. Next base: position 4,692 of record DUCW01000236.1, on the reverse strand, counting down.
TGGTATGCTTGCTGGTGCTACAGTGACCGGTGTCTTAATGGCTCTATTTATGGCAAACGCAGGTGGTGCTTGGGATAATGCTAAAAAGATGATAGAGGGCGGTGAATACGGAGGGAAGGGATCAGACGCACATAAAGCGGCGGTAGTTGGGGATACAGTAGGAGATCCTTTCAAAGATACTTCGGGGCCGTCTTTGAATATTTTAATAAAGCTTATGAGCGTGGTTTCACTTGTTCTGGCACCATGGTTTGTCCGAGTTCATGAAATTGATACAACCAACCAGATTTCACATCTGCTAAGGCAGATTAGCAACTTATTCTTATAAGAGAGCTGTTGATTGAATAAAGTGAAGACTTCCGTGGAACCAAACTTCGAGAACGCACTATCATTCGCATCTGATCTGATTCGGATACCTTCGCTTTCTGGTCAGGAACGGGATGTCGCCAAGCGGTTATGGGACGAAATGGAAGCTCTCGGTTTTGAACAGATGAAGGTGGATGAAGTGGGTAATGTCATGGGAGTGATTCCAGGAGAAGGTCAAGCTCCCCCAATTATGTTTAATTGCCATTTGGATGTTGTAGCTGAAGGTGACCATTCAGAGTGGGATTATGCACCATTAGGCGGGGACATATCTGGTGGATTCTTGCATGGCAGGGGTTCTATGGATATTAAGGGGCCTCTAGCTCTCCAAACTCATGTGGCGGCTTCTATGAGGGGCCAGTCTCAGGGAGATTTGATAGTGGCACATACTGTTTTCGAAGAATGCGGTGGTTGGGGCATGGAGCATTTGATGGAGTCGAAGATTATCGAACCCGCTTTGGTCATAATTGGAGAGGCCACTAATGGAGATATTTGTATAGGACATAGAGGTCGTGCCGAAATAGAGATCACGGTCACAGGTCTGGCCAGTCATGCGTCTGCCCCTGAACGGGCTAGGAATCCAATCGATCTCCTTCCCGGTGTTGTAGCCGGGATAGAGGACGTGAAAGGGAACCAAGAAATAGATCCAGTGTTGGGGGTTTCTACAGTGGTAGCCACTAGTCTTGAGGTGCTG
>DUCW01000236.1:0-3628 GCA_012959595.1 Gemmatimonadota bacterium | reverse complement strand
AGGAATGTTATACCCGATAGGATGACTGTAGTTTTGGACTGGAGGGTTTTGCCACAGATGGATCAAGAACAAATGGTCCGACAGGTTCTTGATGCGATCACCAGACAAGTTGGATATGATCTGGACGGTTTTGATATCAAAGTAGCTACCGCCATAGAGACCCAGACCTCCTACACCGGTGTGAAACGTGAGCGCGATTCTTTTACACCTGGATTCTTAATGAATCCAAGGGATCCTTTGGTTAGAGCTGCAGCATCGGCTGTTGGGAAGCGAGGCAAAGAAGGCCCAGCCGATATTAGACCTTGGGCATTTGCGACTGACGGTGGTTGGACCAGAGGGGTTTTTGGAATTCCTACACTCGGATTTGCTGCAGGCGAGGAGTCTTTTGCTCACACCAATACTGAGCGTCTACAAATTGAAGATGCACGCTGGTCTTTTAACAGACACCTGGACCTAGTGCTGGCAGTACAGGATCAACTGTCTTCATCAAATATTGATTGAAGCACTAGTAAACACTTTAAGCTAATATATATTAGTGTGATCCCGCTCTGTTCGTAGCAGAGCCCGTGCGTCACAACGGACCGTGGGGAATACCATGAGACATTATGAGATAGTTTACATCTTCGATCCGAATCTGGATGAGGATACTGTTAACCAGAGATTGAGTAGCTTACATCCATTATTGTTGGATGGTGATGGTGAGGTCGAGGCCATCGACCATTGGGGAATCAGGCAGTTCGCTTATCCTATAAAAGACAGGAATAGTGGTTATTATGCAGTAAGCCAGGTGAAGGTCGGCTCGGCCGTCGGGTTACCTGAATTTGAGAGGTTGCTGGGACTCGACGAAACTGTTCTACGCTATTTGGTAGTGGTTAATCAAGGGGAGCCAACCACCCAAGAGTCGGTCTTAGAAGAAGTTTTTCATCGTGCTACTGAGGTGGATGACGTGGAGGGAAAAGATCAACAAGAAGTGGGAGCAACCCAAGAAGTGGTCGGTCCGAGAGGTTCTGCTAGGAGACGCCAAATGGATGGGCCGCCTGTTGCTATTTTAAACTACAAAGATGTGGATCGCCTTTCGCAGTTTATCACTGAACAGGCGAAAATTCTTCCAAAGAGGACAACTAAGGTCAGTGCATCTTTTCAGCGCCGATTAGGCCAAGCCATCAAACGAGCTCGATTTTTGGCTTTAATCCCATACGTGAGTAATCACGAAGCTTAAGATTCTGTTGTGGATAACACAGAGCAAGAACAACTGACCGGTCTGGGGGCTACAGGTCTCCTTCTGGTAATCTTATTGCTCTCAGTTCTTAATCCTGGAGTTGTTGTAGCTACTTCCTTTCTGTGGCTTGTAGTAATCTTTGGAATGACTAGATGGATAGGGCTAGGTATGGCGGTAGTAGCAGGAACAATCGTCATGTTTATCCCTGGTACTGGTGAACTTTGGTACCTGGAAAGAAGCTGGTCTGTACTGTTGGCCGGTTGTTTTGTAACAATCACAATGATGTTTCCCAGTGCCGTTTTTTTCAATCGAGCCCTGGGATCTCTGTGTGTAATGTTGATTATGGTAGGAGTCTTTTTTGCGTCAAATTTTCAATATTGGTACATAATGGATGGCATTATGAACCAAAACATCATGAATAATATCACCAGGAGTTTGCTGATGTTCAGCGACGTGGATTCCGACTTAATGGCTTCAGAGGTTTTCAGGGATAGAGCCATGGAATTAGCTGGTTATCAGTTTCGATTTTTCCCGGCGTTACTTGCTCTTTCATCCTTGGCTTCAATGGCAGTGGCATGGTGGGGGTATGTAGGCCTTTCTGGAAAAGGACTAAGAAATCTAAAAGGGTTAAATCAATTTAAGTTCAATGATCATTTAGTATGGTGTCTGATTGTCGGACTATTAGTCGTATTTTGGGACTTTAGTGATGGATGGAGTCGCATCGGAGAGAACCTTGTTGTTTTCATGACTGCTTTGTATGTCATGAGAGGTATGGCAGTCGTGTTTGTCACAACTGGCATGTTGTTTTTCGGCAAAATGAGTTTATTTCTTGGTTTGATTTTATTGGGCCCGTTACTGTTATTGATAGCCTTTGTGATAGGGCTAAGTGATATATGGTTTGATTATCGAAATAGAGTTAGGATTCTAAAGAAAAGTAACCAGTAGGAGGAAATAGTTTATGAAGTTGATTCTAAAGGAAACCGTCAAAGGATTAGGGGAACCCGGGGATATAGTTGAAGTAAAGGCAGGTTATGCACGCAATTACTTGATTCCTCAAGGGCTTTCATATCTCGCCAATACTGCAAACTTGCGTAAGCTCGAAGAGGAAAAAACTCGATTGGACGAAGAAACGAAGCGAGATTATCTAGAGGCGAAGCGTCGAGCAGTGCAGTTAGAAGGTGTATCGATTTCTTTTCAGGTATTGGCGGCTGAAGATGGCAAATTGTTCGGTTCGGTCACCAATCTAGACATTGTAGAGCGCCTTAATGAGGGAAGCTTAGACTTTGCGATAGATCGTTCGATGGTTCAGATGGAAGACTCGTTCAAAATGATTGGAAAATTTACCTTACCGATGCGTCTACATGAAGAGGTTGTGATGGAGATTGACGTGCATATAGAGCAGCAGGAAGAAAATTGATCTTCCAATGATGGCTGTGGTTAACAGAGTAGGGGAATTGGTACTTGAAAGAAGGGGTGTGGAGGTTGTCGCTCTTGACTTAAGAGGCATCTACGATGCAGCTGACTATTTTTTAATTGCGACCGGTAATTCAGATGTTCAGGTCAAGGCCATTGCTGATCATATTGTTGCCGAACTTAAACTCGAAGATCTCCGCCCTGACCATGTGGAAGGACTAGAGTCAGGACGATGGGTTTTAATTGATTACGTTGATGTGGTCGTCCATATTTTTCATCCAGTGGAAAGAGATTTTTATCAGTTGGATGTTTTGTGGGGTGATGCTCCCAAGTCGGTTTTCGATTCTGGTGTGGCCAAAGGCTACGAAGGTTAGCTGGAACAGGAAAGGAAATTGATCGTTCTATCGAGATCTTCAGCCAGTTTTCAGTTGATTATGCCAGTGTTAGACCTTATGCTCATAGCTTTTAAACTTGTGGCGATAGCTACAGTCAAACTGGACACTTCTGCGTTTTTCAGTTCAAGAGAGGATGACGAATCTGAATGAAACTTCAGTCGATCACATTAAAGGGATTCAAATCATTTGCTGATGCGACTGTCATTAATGTCCACTCTGGTATAACTGCGGTTGTTGGACCTAACGGCTGTGGCAAGTCCAACATCAGTGACGCTATCCGTTGGGTTTTAGGGGAACAGCGTCCATCCGCAGTTCGGGGTGGAAAAATGGAAGAAGTCATCTTTCAAGGGTCCCGTGACCGTCGAGCAGTAAACCGTGCGTCGGTCGTCATGACAGTTTCGAATCCTGACAAAGCCCTTCCTGTAGCATTTGAAGAGGTAGAGATAGGACGAACTGTTTATCGTGACGGGGGCAGTGACTATTCCATCAATCGTTCTGAATGTCGTTTGCGTGATGTCGCCGATTTGTGTCGTGATACTGGGCTGGGAGCCAACACATATTCGGTAATAGAAAACCGGATGATAGATGCGATCCTATCGAA
>DUCW01000235.1 GCA_012959595.1 Gemmatimonadota bacterium | reverse complement strand
CCTGGTATCATCAGATTCTATTAGAGTCGAATTTCCTTTACTTCCACTACCGAGTGAACAGACTTTCACAGCAGGGTTGCATGTACTGACAATGATTGTTCAGGGGTTGGCATGGTACTCCAAATTCCGTTCTCCCCAAGCTGCTATGAGTAACTGTTCAGCTTTTGCCGTTAGTGTTAGTCCACGACGGCCCATGGCTTTACTGACCATCCTCAGAAAGAGTTGAAGCTTATATTCTTCGAGCCTGTCAGAGGTTCCCCAACTAAATGGTGGTACTTCAGAAGGAGCCATTCCACCTCCGAAAATGTTTGTGCCACTTCCGATCACGCATCCCGCTGGAAGTAGAGTGCCGATACCCGTCTTAACATGATCGCCAACAAAGACACCAAGCTTTTGATTTCCTGTACTGACGATGCCTTCAGGAGTGTGAATCTTGATGTCACCATAGTTATTCTTAAGGTCACTATTTGAAGTAAATGCACCCAGGTTTACCCAGTTTCCGACATAAGAGTTTCCGATGTAGCCTTCGTGGGCCTTGTTGGTATAACTGAGGATCACGGAGTTGCTAATTTCTCCACGTAATTTACAGCTGGCCCCTGACGTGATACCGCGAATGTAGCCTCCGAGAAGGTGTGTATCAGGGCCAATGAAAGTTGGACCGATTATATGGGTGTAAGCACTGATCCGAACGCCGGATGAGATGAAAATAGGGCCCAGGCTGCTATCTAGATGCACCGAAGGATCTATTTTAACATTCTTTTGTATAGAAATGAGGTAATCACCTTGGCTGGTCACTCCGTCAGGGAGCACAGGAGATTTTTTGTACTGGCGTTGAGATATTGTACCTGAGTCTCTGCCTATTTGTTCTCCGTTCTCTGATACTAGATCCCAGATGTTCTGCATGACATTTCCGGATAGCTGCAGGGCTGGGAAATTTGCCAGCGAATTTGAAGGGTCGAGTAGATCTAGGCTCTCAAAGTCGGAAAATCCTTTAGGAAGAGACCAACCCACAACTTCGTCATCCATTAGCAGCATTCTGGGAGTAGCATCCAGATGGATTTCCGAAATGATTTCGTTATTATTTCCGTTAAGATTAGGAACTGCACGGCTGAGGAACAGAACAAGAGGTTTATCGTTGGAGATGTCAGCCAGCTCAATTACTGGAGGAGTATTGGGCTCGTCGAAGTGAATCAGGTTGGGGCGAGTTAGGTGCCCCGAGCATTGAGTGCTCCAAAAAACTTCCGCTCTTTCTCGCATGGACAGACAGCCCAGAGTCAGTTCTCCCACAGGTCTGGTTAAAGTAAATGGGTGCCAATTCTGTGCTCTTTGATCGTCGAATAGGTAGAGGTTCATTATGGTCAAGAATCTTCCTCGGCATCTAAATTCGACAGGCTGCTGAGCAGAGTTTTGAGATCTGTAGCGAGTTTCTTACGGGTCGCTAAAACGACATCTCCTGCTTGTATCAAAACAAGGTCTTCTATTCCATAGGTTATGAAGGTGACATTTTCTGAATAGATCACACTATTCTTAGTATCCAGCAATTCACCATTCCCTATAAGAACATTGCCGTTTTCATCTTGCTGTCTCACACGGGACAAGGAACTCCAAGTGCCTATGTCGTCCCATTGGAAGCTTGCTAAAACTGTAGCTATTCGGGAACTCCTCTCTAGAACCCCTTCGTCAACAGTCAT
>DUCW01000234.1:356-1727 GCA_012959595.1 Gemmatimonadota bacterium | reverse complement strand
AAAGCTGAACGTGTAATTTTAGCCATTATTTCCTCTTTATGATGTCGTAGCGGTGTCATCGCCGATCGTATAGATAGCCTCGAAACCATGTTTGGTTGTCGATGCCGTAACAGCAGCTTCCTGATTCACCCCAACAATATCTGAATGCACACCCGAGGCGTGGATCTCTGGAAACTGTCTAATATTTGTGAGACCTGCAATCAATTCAATTACCAGATCGTCGACTGCAGCCGGAATCCAGATCAAAATCTTTTTACACTTCAATTCCAGGGGTGTGGTAATTTCATTCAACGCAGTGCCAGTAATATAATTGGCACCCTGGATACCTTTTGTAGTGGTATAGTCACCAAAACCAACGCGGACGGCAGTAACCGTGCCGCCGAGTCTTAATCTAATCCATCTTGAGACATATGGAAGCGTAATTGTCACCATTTTGATGCCGGACTGAGCGCCAACACTCTTGTAAAACACGAAGGGAAAGCCACTCTGTTGATATTCGGAAACCATTCCGTGGTGTGGCTCTGCGGCATGTAAACCACCAGAACCCTGTCGATAATCACCGCTAGCTGCGTTGTCGACGTTTTGATAATTTCTAGCCATTATTCTATCCTCCAATCAAGAATATCATTAAATATTCTGTCAATTTTATCCGATTTGTTAAACACCCTGTCTAGATCTCGAGGGGAAATCTCTTTGCCTTCAGACATCATAAAAGCTCCAGGGGTCGAGGGCTCACTAACAAAATCCCAACAAATTAGTTGGAAATCATCTTGAACAACTTGATTGTCGCCTTCCCGTTTCGTGGATCCAACACCTCTAGATGAGATCCCTAGGGTTACACCGGTCTCTATCAGAGACTGCAGGATCTTCCCTGCAGGTGTATTCAATATTTCTACTGTACCGTAACAGATGTCACCATCCATGTAAGCCTCTCTCACTATGTGCGATGCATTTTTCAATTCAACCACCGAAGAATCCGGGTGATCAAGTTCTCCCAAGGCTCTATTCTCGGCAATGAATTTCTGATAATTTCTAACCTCTCTTTCAAGAATTTCTTTTGGGTAAATTCTTCCGTTTTGGTTTAACGTGTTAGCTTTCTGGAGAATTCCTCTCATGGTAACACTTCCACCCGGTTTATTCATTTCGGTTAGGGCCTTTTCCTTATCGTATTCCCAAGGAGTCCACCCTGTAAGTATTTTTAATTTATTGGACGACATCAAGCATCTCCTTTAAGTTCATGTTGTAGGTGACATAACGTAAGGAATCTTGCCATGGTATTATCGTTAATTTCTTTGACGTTAATTTCATTCAAAGCCTGGACAACAGGGTCTATCTTTCTAGAAACCACTTTATTGTCGCATTGGTGTTTAA
>DUCW01000234.1:0-346 GCA_012959595.1 Gemmatimonadota bacterium | reverse complement strand
TAGTTCGCGAATGGTTTTTGTTCGAATAGAATTCAATGTACTGACAAACCTCGAGGTATCCCCGCTCTGAGAAAAAACGTATTCCTTAATCAAAACTTTCTGATCCGCTGTCAATGAATCTCGGAATTTTTTGTTAAACTTCTCTGTCATAATTTTCACAACCAGGTTGTTAATTTCAGGATTAACCTCTTCCTCTAGGGTTTTCGTTTCCGGTGGTCTAAGTAGCATACCATGGACCTTTGTTTCACACTCGGCCAGACGAGTTAAATCTCCTTTCCCGTAACTCCTCCACTCATTAAGCAAATTTTGAATATTAGCATAATCAGCATAGTTTTTCACTCTCTGT
>DUCW01000233.1:918-1742 GCA_012959595.1 Gemmatimonadota bacterium | reverse complement strand
CAAAAAATGGAGAAGGAAGTGAAGTCCTACAGGGAAACAGAAAGAGAGACTTCCGACCGCCGTCATGCAATCGAACTCGAGCGTCAAGAGGTGATTAATCGCCAAGATATAATAAGTGAAAGATTGCAAAGTGAGTGGGGCCGACCCTCACAAATCCTTCTTCAAGAAGTTGGTGCGATAGTCACTGATCCTGAAGATCTAAACAGAGAACTGGAGGAAATCTTAGCAAAACTCAATCGGATTGGTTTGGTCAATATGTTGGCTGTGGAAGAACACGAAGAACAAAGTCAGCGACTTTCGTTTCTTTCCGAACAGAGGGAAGACTTACTTGGTGCCAAACAAGATCTGACCGAAGCTATTCGTCAGGTCAATGAGACCGCGACCAATCTTTTTCAAGAGGCTTTCGAAGAGATCAGAAATAACTTCCAGAGCACGTTCAATAGGTTGTTCGAAGGGGGAACAGCTGACATATGGCTTTCTAATCCAGCAGATTCACTCGAGTCGGGAATTGAGATCCATGCTTCCCCGAAAGGCAAGAGGACTCAGAGGATAGAGTTGCTTTCAGGAGGTGAGAGAGCCCTGACTGCACTCTCACTGCTTTTTGGAATTTACCTCTTTAAGCCTAGTCCCTTCTGTGTACTCGATGAAATAGATGCCCCTTTGGATGAAAACAATATTGGCAGATTTATCCGACTGTTAGAGGATTTCAAAGGACAAACTCAATTTATTTTGATTACCCATAACCCACGATCGATAGAAGCGGCGGATTGGATTTATGGCGTGACTATGGAAGAGCCTGGAGTCAGCTCTATAGTAGGGGTACG
>DUCW01000233.1:0-908 GCA_012959595.1 Gemmatimonadota bacterium | reverse complement strand
TGTGTTTGCAGTCAAAGCCTTTTACCAAGACAACCAGCAGTTTATGAATCTGGATGAGGGAACATCATTAAATATTTGTAGCCGAATGTAAGCGTGTTTACAGTCTATCAGTGAGGTATATGTTTTGTTGGCAACCTCTTATTTGTCCAATAATAATAGGACCTCCATCTGTAGAGAAAAGAATATTTTAGTTAGTTTGATAGTAGATGTAAACGCCTGATGTCGCTGTGAATTGCATACTCTTTTGATTAACAGAAATCTGATCACCAGGATGGGACGGTTATGCTAGTAGTAATGAAACATGGGGCTTCAGAAGCCCAAGTTCGTGACGTGGTAGAAGTGATAGAAAACCTAGGTTACGATGCTAGAGCCATGCCCGGAAGGCAGAGAACTACGGTGGGCTTGATGGGGAATGATGGCAGGGTTGATTCCTCTCGGATTCAAGGTCTTGCTGGAGTACTAGAAATTATCTTGGTCACTAAACCTTATAAACAAGTCTCTAGAGAATGGCGGGAAGCAGATACAACTGTTGAAGTGGGGAAAGGAGTAATTTTTGGAGGCTCTTCTGTGCCTGTAATAGCGGGTCCTTGTTCTGTAGAAAGTGAGTCACAAATAATGGATGTGGCACATCTATTAAAGGAGTCAGGAGCTTCGTTACTAAGAGGAGGAGCTTTCAAACCGAGGACATCTCCCTATTCCTGGCAGGGTATGGGAGAGAAAGGCTTGGAGTTGCTTGCCCGAGCTAGAGAGGCAACCGGCTTAGGTATTGTTACCGAAGTTATGGATAGAGAGAACGTCGGACTGGTTAGTCAATTTGCTGATATTGTCCAGATTGGAACTCGCAATATGCAGAACTACCCTTTATTAAGGAAGATAGGGCAGTGTGGGAAGCCCGTGCTTTTAAAAAG
>DUCW01000232.1 GCA_012959595.1 Gemmatimonadota bacterium | reverse complement strand
ACCCATAATTGCTGATCCTAGCCATGGAACTGGTGTAAGGGATAAGGTGACTCCGATGGCCAGAGCGGCAGTAGCAGCGGGAGCAGATGGTCTAATGATAGAGGTTCATCCGAATCCAGCAGAAGCGTTGTCGGATGGGGCACAATCACTATATCCGGATCAATTCTCAGTCTTGATGAGAGAGATTCAAGCTATAGGAAAAGCTATTGGTCGAAAGGTAGGAGCATAGATGAGTGGATCTGCCTGAAGAGACTTTGGATACAAATGGTAGCCGTATTGACGAAAATGCTTCAAGAACTGACTGATAGCGTTGACGCTCCCGTTTCTTCAAACTAAGTTGACCACACTGTCATCTGGTGGACTGATTGTGGGCTCACTCAATGCTACTAAATATTGGTCATTGGCGGTCTTGAAGGTGGAGGCCTGACAGTGTGATGTCCGTGATCTTCCGTTTCTTCTACTGGGAATTCCTGCCCATTGTCACATATAGCTTTTGCTAGAAAGTATCGACCACGCCTATTCCGTGATGTGACTGCCCAGGAACATGTGTCGGAGACTTTGAGAAGAGCCGTTACAGATGATCGTGTCGGTCATGCTTATCTTTTCTGTGGCCCAAGAGGTGTTGGAAAAACTACATTGGCTCGAGTTTTGGCGATGGCTCTCAACTGTGGTTCCAGGAAGAGTGATGGCGAGCCTTGTGGTGGTTGCGATAGCTGTTCTCGGATTTGGGGAGGGAAGACGGCACTAGACGTGGTAGAAATAGACGCTGCATCGAATAGGGGCGTGGATGACGCTAGGCAGCTAAGAGAGCGGGCTATGTATGCTCCATCACAGGAGGGAGGTTACAAAGTCTATATTGTTGATGAAGCACACATGCTAACTAGAGAAGCCTGGAATGCTTTATTGAAAATCTTAGAAGAACCCCCTCCAAGAGTAATATTCGTTTTCGCTACAACGGAACCTCAGAAGATTCAACAGGCGGTCGCTCCGATTCTTTCTCGTTGCCAACGCTTTGATTTCCATAGAATCGGAGTTGAAGGAATTGCAGAGCGTCTAGATTTTGTGATTGGAGAGGAAAGTTTCTCTTGTCCTCCAAGTGCTTTGAGGATGATTGCTCGCAAGGCAGACGGGGCTATGCGAGATGCACTGTCGGTCTTAGATCAGGTGGTGGCTTTGACGGGTGGAGAAATCACAGACCAATCAGTGAATAGAATCCTGGGGTTAGTCCAGCATGAGCGTTATCTGGATATATTGGACATATTAATTAGTCGAAAGCATGGAAAAATATTTGACTTCATTCAGGACCTATCGGATGAAGGATATGATTTTGTTGAGTTTTATCATGGTTTGGTAGAAACTTTAAGAAATCTTCTACAGTTGTCGTTGGAAAGCGTACCATCCAATGTCGATGAGGAAAAGATTTCCTCTTTGGAGGTGAGAGCTACTCAGTTGAGGGCATCTGATCTGTTACGGATGCTTGCTTTAGCTACGGACCTGGAAAGTTCTGGAAGTTTGAAGAGAAATGCAAATGTACAACTTGTCGTAGAAATGCTCTTGCTAAGAATGAGTTATATGGAGCGCACCATAAAAATAGAAGAATTATTGGGTCATCTAGAAACACAGATTTCTGAAGTTACTGCGGAACTGGATAAAGAAAGGGAACAAGCATTCGTTGACGTGCTTAAACCAAAATCCTCTGGGACGACAAAACCCCACGTAGCCTTCAGAAAATCTTATTCGGTATAAA
>DUCW01000231.1 GCA_012959595.1 Gemmatimonadota bacterium | reverse complement strand
CAAAGCTGAGGTCAAAGCTGAGGTCAAAGCTGGAATCAAAGGTGAGGTTAGTTTAGGAGCTCAAATCGCAAGGAATGTTGACGATTCTCAATGGATCACTTCAAGTATAGGTGTAAATGGTCCTGAATATCTCTTAGGAAGGATCAATCAATACACTAAGGCACTTACCGCCCGGATTCGGTATACTTTCAGTCCAAGTTTATCCCTGGAATTCTATGGGCAACCCTTCATTAGTTCGGGGGAATATCAATCCTTTAAGCGAGTGGATAAGCCACGAAGTGACTCTTATTCGCTCAGATTTCAGAACCTGAAAGTTCAGTCTGGTGAGAACTCCTCCTATGTTTCTGACATAGATGGGGACGGAGACCTAGAAGAGTTCCGGAATCCTGATTTTAAACTTGAGCAGTTTAGATCCAATCTGGTTCTAAGGTGGGATTTCTCTCCTGGTTCTAAGTTGTTTCTGGTCTGGGCACGGGGAATGACCTCTTATTCTAAGCAAGCAGATTTCAACTTCATGAACAACCTGGGAGATCTTCTACACCAACATCCAGATGACACATTAATGCTAAAAATATCTTATTGGATGGGTAGGTAGTGACCATAGATCAGAGGGGTTTAACACTTGTCATTTTGACCTTAGCAGGCGACTAGATGACTCTAACTCTAGAGGGGGGGGGGTGCCCTATGCTTTATTCTCTGATCCATTTTTTTGTCAAATGAGTATTGCAACGCTTTCTTCCTAATTCGAGTAGACCTTATTAAGAGGACTGTATTTTTACTAAACGAAGGGAGGTTTCATGGAAAATATTGGGGAGTTGGTTCCATTTATGGGAATGGCCATACCAATAGCGATTGTTTGGATCGTTTTTTACTATGACGGGCAAATTAAGGAACAGTTTCATGTAACCCTACAAAAATTGATTGCAAGTGGGCAAGAATTAACTCCAGAATTACTGGCAAGCGTCCCGGGCTATAAACCTGGGAAAAGAATTAAAGATGATATTCGCACTGGAGTCATTGTCTCCGGGATAGGAATCGGAATCGCTGTATTTGGAGAGGTTGGGATAAGATCGGAGGAGGTTGTTGGGATGGGACTTTTAGTGGCCTGCATTGGTCTGGGATTTCTTGCATATGGTATTTACAATAAGAAGAACAGCAAAAGCAACTAACTTCCTTAATGGAAACCGACGAAGTATTGGTTGAGAGAACCCTTACAACTAACTTTATTAATGGAAACCGACGAAGTATTGGTTGAGAGAACCCTTAGTGGGGAGATCGACTGTTATGGGGTTCTAGCTCGAAGACATGCTGACTATTTGTTCGGGCTGGGTATGCGTTTTACTGGAGGCAATAGAGAGCTTGCCGAAGATATTTCCCAGCAGAGTTTCCTAAGAGCTTATAAGTATCTGAAGAGTTTCAATACCAAGAAAAAGTTCCGACAATGGCTCACAGGGATCGCTGTTAATTGCTACAAAGATCTCAGTCACAAAGAGAATCGGTATTTGTCTCTAGAAGCAACAGATGAGCCGAGTTACACGCCGGATTTCGGAGGCAATACGGGGTTCTATGAGCTGATTAGACCCCTTACTGAAGAGGAAAGGACTATATTCACACTGAGGTATGTCTACGAATACAGGATTGACGAGATAGCGGAGACTGTGGGCTTGAAATCTGGCACTGTGAAATCAAGGATGAGTCGAGCGTTGGAGAAATTAAGATGAACCGATTAGAAGCTGTCATAGAGAAAG
>DUCW01000230.1 GCA_012959595.1 Gemmatimonadota bacterium | reverse complement strand
CGACTACAACATCAGTTGGCCATTCGATCTTGGGTTGTAATTGTGCGTTAAATTCGTTCATACGAATCAGGCCAGCCGCATCGATTTCATTCTGGGTCAGATGCTCGCTAGGGGTCAATTTGAAGACATCAAAACCTCTTGCAATTTCAGCACCATAGATATGGCCATTGTACCAATAAGTGGACCAGTACCCGCCGCTGACCATTTCTTCTGAATAAACAGGACCCCTATCGAAATAGGCAATCTCAACGGCATTGGCGGGATCTGTAAAGTCAAAGACTGACAGCCCTCCTTGGTACCAAGCCTGGACCTTGATATCTCTTCCAGGCACCGGAATAATTGATCCGTTGTGGGCGACGCAATTTTCCAGTTCGGTCTGTGGAGCTGTCATTTTATAGTATCCTGCGAAAAGGAGTTTTCTTCCTACCACATTGAATATGGCATCTGCGCCCCACTCTAATGGGTCGGTATCACGGCAGCGTGGTGCACCACCTCCCCCCCACTCATCGGTAAAAATCACTTTGCTACCGTCATTACTGAAAGTGGCTGAATGCCAGTATGCAAAGCCTGGATCCGTCACTTGGTCAATCCTTACAGGATTCACTACGTCGGTAATGTCGAGCAAAAGACCATTGCCTGAACAGGCTCCAGCAGCCAGGCCGATCTCTGGATAGACTGTGATGTCATGGCATTGGTTTGTCTGTCTGGAGCTTTGGGTTCCTGGTCCGAAGTCTCCACCTTGGTGCAATCCAGCTAACGCTCCAGTTTCGGCATCGGCAAAAAGTCTAGGTGCATTTACGACTCTTGCCCGTTCGGGGTTGGCCAGAGGAACCTGGATTACTTCAATCCTAAAGTAGGAAGTGTTAGGATCTTCTTCTGGAGATAATCCGGAACAGCCAGCTAGTTCTTCTGATGGTCTTACTGAACTGGTTCCCGAAACATAGACGTATACGTTATCGTGGTCCTGTGGATCATTGACTACCGTGTGGGTGTGTGATCCTCTGCATGTCTGAACTGCAGCAATCTGTTCTGGATTCCTTATATCACTTATGTCAAAGATGCGGACTCCTCTGAACCGTTCAGCACTTATCGAATCTGTGACACCTTCGGTGCCACAGTCTAACCTTGCTCGTCTTTCTTGAACGGACATGAACAAGAGATCTCCGTATACGGAAACATCACCTTGACCGCCCGGACAAATAACTGAAACCTGCAGTGTAGGTTTGCTAGGGTCCTCCACGTTGTACACTTGGAATCCCTGGTAATTGCCCACGATGGAAAAGTTGTCTTTGAAAGTCAGATCTGAGTTCGTGTAACCACTGCTGTAAGGTGTCTCAGTCTCTAGGTCGGGTGAAAACCCAGGACCCTTGGCTGTTGTAGAAATCAGCTCGAGGTTGGAAATAGCTTCCCCTGCATCATGCAAACCTGGGGCCAATCCGACTCTAGAGTCCAAGGTCCTTCTGTTGTCGTTCTGTTGGCCTTGTAAGATTGTCGAAGAAACCAGAGTTGTTGCTATTGCAAGTGCGAAAAAAACAGCCCTCACAGCAAGAATCATCGGTCTGTTGGCATTTGTGCGTAGGATCATTGGGTACCCTCTTCCAACTTTGAGCTCTTCTGCTGGAAGGATAGTTTCCCTCGTTTGGCAAGAGCAACGATTAAGTAACACTAGATTGTTCTGGATCTTTTATCTCCTCGCCTTCAGCATCGCGGCCATCCGTTCTATCTCTATATATTGATCCGAATCTACATGGTAGGCAAATTGAAAAATGTCGGGCTCTTCACCCGCCCCAGAGGTGTTGAACAGGGTGGCCACCATCGTTAGTGCACCTTGATGGTGCTTGATCATGCCTTCCAGGAACAAACGATCGAATGGCTGGCCAGTGATTTTCGAGAGGGCCTCCATCTCATCGCTATTCAGCATTCCAGGCATTAGCATGTCCAGCTGGCTGCCGATTTCATGATGCATTTCACTTGTGGGGGCATCCTCTCCTCGGGATGAAAGCCAGCGGCGCATGAATACGATTTCATCTTCTTGAGAGATGGTTATCCTTCTTCCAAGATCATAGAGTTCCGTACTTTGTGTCCTGACTTGAATAAGAGAGGCCATTTCTAGTGCTTGATTATGGTGATGGATCATGCCTTGCATGAAATCTACGTCTGCTTGGTTGTACGTTGGCTGAACAATAGAAGTCAGTTCCTGAAGATCTAATGACCTTGATGCCTCGCCTGGAGCCCCTGCCTGAAGAATTCTCGGTTCTTCATCAGTGAAATTATTACTTAGGCATGCCAGTGTTAAGAAGGGAGTTAGAAGGATGGCTTTGTTCATAGTTTGAAAAGACCTTTCTAGCCAGTTATTCCTACAGAGGATTAGCATCGTCCAGGCCCCACTGGTTTTGTGGTTTGTTGTATGTGCAGTCTAGAGCAAATCTATATTAATTGATTGAATCTTCTACATAAGAACTGACTTATCAAGTTAGTTCAAAAGAACCTGGAATATTCCTCTGGCTAATAAGGTCGACTTGGACGATATGATTGTAACTGCTAGTGATCTGAGTGTCTGTATTGTTTAAGAGTGGCTGGTATGTCTGACAGTTTTACAATATCATGAGAGTATCGGGTTAATATCCATGTACATCTCATTATATTTTGATGAAAACTGGGGAATGGGAATATGATATTTGAAGGTGTGAAGGATTCGGGTGCCAGGTTTCTTCTGAATGGGGCCTGCCTGGTGATTGTGGTAGCTGGGTTAAGAGAGGCTTCGGGCTTATTCCTCCCTTTTATTATAGCTCTGTTTCTGTCTATCCTGAGTATGCCAGTTCTCTCAAAAATAAGAAATAAGACAAGAATTCCTGATTTCTTAGCAGTTTTGATTACCCTTGCATTGATAGGTGCGATTTTCAGTAGTCTTATATTACTAGGGATCAGAGCCGTATCTGATTTTCAAACTTACCTTCCAAGTTATAGGAGCAGTATCAGTAGCCTATATACTGTTTGGATCGATGGACTGAGTGTCAGATTTGGATTGCCGATACAGGAATATTTAACCGTAGAAGTTTTCGATCCAGGAGTGGCGGTAGATTTTTTCGGGAAAACAGCTGCTAGCGTAGTAGGATTTCTGACCAATACGTTCTTGGTGCTCTTAATACTGGGATTCATTCTGGCGGAAGCTACAATCTTTCCTCCAAAATTCGAAGCAATTGCAAAACTTCGGTCTAGGATAAGCGGTGGAGACGTAGTCCATAACAAGACGCAGCGCAGTCGGTTGACTAAAATAGCTGAGGAAGTACAGGACTACTTGGCGATTAAAACACTTATCAGTCTTGCGACCGGCTTGTTAATAGGTCTGATAACGTGGTCTCTGGGCTTGGATTTCCCTGTGCTTTTGGGGCTCATCGGATTTGTGATGAACTACATTCCCACAGTGGGGTCTATCTTGGCAGCTATTCCGGCGATGCTCCTTAGTCTGGTTCAATTTGGGACTCTTACAAATTTTGGCTTTGTGGTTGCAACTTATTTTTTCATAAATATGTTTTTAGGAAATTTATTAGAGCCGAATTTATTGGGAAGACGGTTGGGATTATCAACTTTAGTGGTTGTGTTATCACTGCTATTCTGGGCGTGGATCTGGGGTCCAGTTGGAGCACTTCTGGCTGTTCCTTTGACAATGGTGGTTAAGATCATGTTGGAAAATACGGAAGACCTACGCTGGATAGCTATCTTGCTCGACAAATTTCCAACGAACGAGGGTCAGATTCATGAAGAGATTGATTCCTAGCCTCCAAGCTACTGTTTCTATTCCGTAAGGAGTACAAATTTATGTCTTTAATTCCTTTTTCTACTCTTCCTGATAATTCACAATTGTGGGTTTTCGGTATGGAGAGATATTTGGACAGTTCCGAAGAAAATGTTTTTTTGCAAAAATTAGATGATTTTCTTCAAAGCTGGTCTGCTCACGGGAAGATGATGATTTGCGGTAGAGAACTGAGACACTCTAGATTTCTTTTTGTTGCGGTGGATCTTAATTCAGTTCCACCTTCGGGCTGTTCGATTGATAAACTTGTTCACTTTTTGAAAAATCAAGAAATGGCTTTGAAGGTAAAAATTTTGGATAAATCACCAATTTGGTATCGAGAAGATGAACGAATCGAAAGGGTTGGTAGGCTGGATTTTAGAGATTTAGCAGAGAAGGGGGCCGTCTCGATGGAGTCAACTGTCTTTGACAATTCTATAGCAAGGCTATTTCAATTGCGGAACGGTGAGTGGGAAAAGACTGTTCAGGATAGTTGGCACAAGACATTCTTTTCTTAGGATCCTCAAACTTCTCCAGAGTCGAAGCAGTCCCTTAAATATTCGGAGACCTGTTCCTCTGCCCAGAATGTGAAATTTCCTGGGTGCCAACCTTCGATGAAACCAACGTGCCCACCGAGCTCTGTAAGGAGCAGGGTCAAGTAAGAATTGCGATTGATTGCTTCTTCAGGAACCTGAGAAGGTGGAAAAAATGGATCATCTTTGGAGTGAATGAGAAGGGTGGGAACCTTAATCGAAGAAATAAATTGGCTGGAACTGGATTTATCATAATAATCAGCCGCATCTTCAAATCCATGAAGAGGAGCTGTAACCAGTTCGTCGAAAGACCTGAGTGTAACATCTTCAGGGAGTGCATCGAGCTTGATGACAGAGTTCAACATTTTTTGCTTGGTTCGAATTTTCTCCATGAGAGATTTCAGGAAATATCTGGTATAGATCCTCGCCATCACATCTTTTTCTAGGGAGTCGACGCCCGCAGACAAATCGTAAGGGACGGATATGACTGCAGCTGCAGTCAGGAATTGTTTTCCTGTTTCACCGAGGAATTTCAGGAGGACGTTCCCTCCTAGGGAGAACCCTAATCCCATGATTGGCCTATCGGGGAATCTTTTCCCCAACAGTGTCAAGATGAATTGCAGATCTTTTGTTTCCCCAGAATGATAACTACGGGCTATCAAATTTGGAGATCCACTACATCCTCTAAAATTCAGACCGACGGCTCGCAGGCCGTTAGCCCTCAAAGATGTAAAAGCTTGAGTGACATAGCGTCTTCTAGTATGTCCTTCTAGGCCATGCAACACTATTACCAGGGGTGACTCTGGGCTGGTCTCTGGCATCCAATCCAATATCAAGAAATCCTCATCAGGAGTTGCAATGGTTTCGGATTGGAGAGGCATCCGAAAACTTGGCCGTAGGAATTTGCCGCCGATGGTCTGCAAGTGCGGGTTTTTAATCCAGGGGGAGCAGGAAAAAGGTCGTCCGATCCAAGAAAAGGGTTTATCCAAAATTATGTCCAAGGTTTAGGTACGGTATGGAATCATGTTCCGCATCATTGGTCTAGTTATGGGATACTGGGTGCAATGATTTATCTGCACTCCGATCTTCACATCGGCAGACATTGTGATGCAAGGATCACAGCTTTGGCAGGGTGACTCCCTCCTGATTCTGATATTTACCATTTCTGTCAGCATAGGCGACCATAGGTTCTTGATCACCTTCCAAAAAGAGAAGTTGAGCGATCCCTTCACCTCCGTAGATTTTGGCCGGTAGAGGTGTAGTATTCGATATCTCAAGAGTGAGATGCCCACACCAAGTCGGTTCTAAGGGGGTCACGTTGACGATTATTCCACAGCGAGCATAGGTGCTCTTGCCGACGCAAACGACAAGTACGTCCCTTGGAATTCGGAAGTATTCTTCTGTTCGAGCGAGAGCGAATGAATTCGGAGGGATTATACACTCCGTAGTATTGACGTCTACAAAGGAGCGGTCGTCAAAATTCTTCGGATCTACAATAACATTATGAAGGTTGGTAAAAACTTTGAATTCGGGTGCTACTCTTATGTCGTAACCGTACGAAGACAAGCCATAGGAAATATTGCCCTGTTTCACTTGATTGGGTTCGAAAGGTTCGATCATGCTCTGTTCTTCGGACATTTGACGGATCCAGTGGTCACTCTTGATTGGCATTTTTTATTTCACTCTATCGTTGGATATAGAAACTCAAAAAGTGGATATAAGTATAGAATAACATTGTAGGCAAGTGGATTATGGTAAACACTAGGCCGACAGTTCAGTGAATGCAGAGAATATGTCCTTTCAGGGCTCACGGCAAACGACACTTTGGATTGGACATTTTGGGTTGACACTCCTTTGAAGCTTCGAATACTTTAACTGTGTTCGACAAGTGAACTATTTCACAAGCAACTTTCAGGTGGTTATGTCGGGATCCTATATCCCACTTTTGATTCTCTTTAGCGTGTCAATCGTGAATGCCATTGGAATGAGCGTGGCATCACATATCCTGAACCCTAGGAGACCGACACCAGTTAAAGAAATGCCCTATGAATCGGGCATGATGCCACTGGGTGACACTCGCCAGCGGTTTTCAGTCAAATTCTATCTAGTTGCGATTAGTTTCATTGTTTTTGATTTAGAGACTGTTTTCCTGATACCATGGGCAGTTGATCTCCAAACCCTGGGTTGGAGCGTGTTTGGTGCGGTCAGCCTGTTCGTCCTACTTTTAGCCCTGGGACTGGTATATGAATGGAAGAAAGGAGGCTTGGAATGGGAATAAAAGATAGACAGAACGAGCAACTCCCAGTGGCTGGAAATTCAGACCTTACCTTCCTGACCACCAAGGTAGACTTTGTGGTAAATTGGGCTCGACGGAATTCTCTTTGGCCCATGCCGTTTGGCACTGCCTGTTGTGCTATCGAGATGATGGCTTCTGCCGCTTCTAATTTTGATCTGGCACGCTTCGGAATGGAGCGGATGTCGTTCAGCCCTCGACAAGCAGATGTATTGATCTGTGCTGGCCGTGTTCCTTATAAATTAGCTCCTGTTCTGAGAAGAACTTGGGATCAGATGATGCAACCCAAATGGTGTATATCGATGGGGGCTTGTGCCAGCTCCGGAGGCGTGTTCGATACTTATTCAATGGTACAGGGAATTGACACGATTGTGCCAGTGGATGTGTATGTACCGGGTTGCCCACCAAGGCCGGAAGGTCTCATCTACGGACTCATGATGATACAGGAAAAAATCAAAAGCGAATCTATGGCTGATCATGAACGATTAAGAAGGGAGGATCCGGAGGGGGCTGGAAGACCTGTGGCGGATAGTTCAGAAGTAAAAGCTTTGACAGGAGTTTTTGGGAATTCAACCCAGCAAGATAAGTTCAGCTCTCTAGCACAAACCGCTCGCCCCGGGCGCTTCAAGGACGTTTTGAAATAGATGGAGAACAATGACTGAAGGAAAGGTCAGCATGATTGAAGCTATGGTCGATGTTTTCGGTTCAGCTATTACCGGTTCTGAGATTCAATGCGGGGACCAGCAAGTGGTACATGTGGAGCCGAGTAATAATCTGGAGATCTTGACATGGCTGAAGGATACTGAAGGCTATGATTACGACCTTCTACTGGACGTAACAGCAGTTGATTATGGCTCAATTCCTGGAGTTGAAGTGGTTTATCAGCTTTGGTCAATTACCAATAAACAATTGTTGCGAATCAAGTGTGCATTACCGGAAGATTCGTTGAAGATTAGAAGTGTAGCAGATTTGTGGGGTTCCGCGAACTGGTTGGAAAGAGAGGTGTACGACCTTTTTGGAGTACAATTTGAAGGCCATCCGGACTTGAGAAGGATTTTGATGCCGAAAAATTATTCGGAAGGCCATCCTTTGAGAAAAGATTTTCCTTTAAGGGGAAGATTCAGTAGAGAGAAGCAGACCGAGCTAGCCCTCAAGCAGGATTATGAGGATTATTACAGTCCGGAACAGTTAGAGGGTTTCGGCCAAAGGTCGGATGACTGATGTCGGTCAAGCAGACAATAGAACTACCCCAAGGAAATCTAGACTCTGGGAATATGCTCGTGAATATAGGCCCACAGCATCCAGCGACCCACGGGGTATTGAGGCTGCTCTGCGAGCTCGACGGTGAAACCATTGTGCAGATTGATCCCGATATAGGCTACTTGCACTCTTCTTTTGAGAAACTGGGGGAATTCCGGACTTGGAATCAGATTGTACCCTTGACAGATCGTATGGATTACTTGGCTCCGTTGATGTACAACTGTGTTTATGTGATGGCAGTAGAAAAACTGATGGACTTGAAAGTAACCGAGAGATGCAAAGTGGTAAGAGTGTTGTGTATGGAGATGGAAAGGATTTTTAGTCATCTCTTGTGGTTGGGAACTACAGCTATAGATGTGGGTGCTTTCACGCCGTTTCTATATGCTTTCCAGGAACGGGAGAGGATTTATAAGCTCCACGAAGCATTCACAGGTGCTAGGATCACCACCTCCGCAACAAGGATTGGAGGAATGATGGCAGACCTTCCTGAGGGTTGGACCGATCAACTTAGAAACTTTGTGGAGACTTTCCCTGAGACGCTAGATGAAATCGACTCACTTCTTACCCGTAACGGAATCCACCTCGGCAGGACTCAGGGTATAGGCACTATTTCTGGGTCCGATGCTGTCAACGCCGGATTCACGGGTCCCAATTTGAGAGCATCAGGAATTGATTATGATCTTAGGAAGGACCGGCCGTACTATGACTATGAGACCTATACATTCGAGGTTCCAATAGGTAAAAATGGGGATTGTTACGACCGCTATTTGGTGAGGATGGAGGAAATGCGGCAAAGCTTGAAGATATTAGATCAAGCTTTGAGAAGGCTCCCTGGTGGGCCAATCAACGTTGACGATCCACGGGTTTCACTTCCCAGTAAAACTGACTGTATGAATGATATGGAATCTATGATCCATCACTTTAAGATAGTCACGGAAGGAGTGAGAGTGCCTCCTGGCGACTGTTACTTTGCGATAGAAGGATCAAAGGGTGAATTGGGTATGTACGTGGTTAGTGACGGCGGGGAAAAACCGGTAAGATGGAGAGTGCGCCCACCCTCCTTCGTCAATCTTTCTGTTTTACCACAACTTGCAGAAGGACACCAGGTCTCAGACCTCATAATGATCAATGCGAGTTTGGACATAGTGTTGGGCGAAATAGATAGATGACTCCTCCTGAGAAGAACCCGGGTTGGGCTGGTAACGTCGGCGAATATGAACTTACTGAAGTAGAAATTAGGGGAGAAGAATTTGTAGGAAAAAGGCCTCTAGGAGGGGGACATCCGAGTGCTTCGGCCACATATCCCTATCTGTTGGCAACAAAAGATGCAGGAGCAACTCTGTTTGAAGGTGATTATCTAATTCGGTTTGAGAAAATTGTTACTAGATACCCTGAAAAAAGAGCTGCGTTGTTGCCTACTCTGTCTCTAGCTCAAGAGGTCAGGGGATATGTTTCTCCAGAAACTATGGATGAAGTAGCGACACTCCTCGACCTGTCGAGTGCCTATGTCAGAGGCGTTGCTACATTTTACACGATGTATAACAAACAGCCAGTTGGAAAATATTTGATTCAAGTGTGTACAAATATCAGCTGTAATCTCTGTGGTGCTGAAGACGTACTCCGGGCTTTTCTAGGGGAGACGGAAACGGATCTTGGAGAGATTTCCTTGGACGGCAATTTCAGTGTGGTTGAAGCCGAATGTCTAGCAGGTTGTGGTTTCCCCACCTGTGTTCAAATCAATTCTAAATACTTCGAAAATGTTAGTGTGCTAGATGTCCCTGAAATTTTGAATAGACTTCGGAAAAATCTGTCAGATGACAGCGAAGGAAAGGGTGTGGAGGAATAAAATGGGATATCCATACAATCACCCAAGCGAAGTTTCCATAATCTCTAGGCATTTTGGTGATCCGGATGCTAGGACTTTGAAAGGTTGGATCGAAAAGGGGGGATATGAGGGCTTAAGAAAAGCACTGTCCATGAGCCCCGGAGAAGTGATAGAGATCGTTAAGAATTCTGGATTGCGGGGAAGGGGCGGTGCTGGATTTCCTACCGGCCTCAAATGGAGTTTCATGCCAAAGAATTCAGGGAAACTTCACTACTTGCTGTGTAATGCTGATGAATCTGAACCAGGAACCTTTAAAGACAGAGAGTTATTACGATGGACCCCGCATCAATTAATTGAAGGCTGCGCGATTGGAGCTTATGCCATCGGTGCCGAACAGATTTACATCTACTGTAGAGGTGAATTCTTCGAGGCAAACCAAGTCCTAGGGAAAGCAGTAGAGGATGCCTATGAAAGTGGCTTCCTCGGCATCTGGTGTGATCAACAAACCCAGCTCGCCGTACACCGACACGCCGATACCAGCAGGGATGAGTCGTCCAACTATAACATTCTCTTTTAGTCCTTTCAATTTGTCAACTTTACCTCTTATTGCTGCATCAGTAAGCACT
>DUCW01000229.1 GCA_012959595.1 Gemmatimonadota bacterium | reverse complement strand
AGATACTAAGGACTATTGCCATTGGACATTATACTTTGCTGTTGTATCTGGTCTTCTTCTTCGTAGGGGGCTATGGCTACAGGGAGCCATGAAAGATGGGAACTAGGTCCCTTGCATACCCCGGTGAGCTTTATACTTTTATACAGTTAAAAGTCCCTTTGCCTGTGATGCACAGGCGCCTCAGGCCAGGAACATGAGATTAAGTGAGTTGATGGAATTGATCAAATTGATTCACTAATACCAGTCCACATTACGTCCGGCTGTGGTCATCAGCCAGTCGTCTAGTGTCGTTGATATAGTGTAGGATTTCGGTCAAAGTGAAGTTGTCCACTATGTCCGATGCACTCAAGTAGAATGAATCAAAGAGTGCACTCCTTTGGGCCGACCATTTGGGGCATTGCCCCATGAAATGGCCGACGGTTTCCTCTTCCGCAAGACAATGCGGACAGGTAGGTGAAATTTTGTCAGGTTTGTATTTGTTGAGGTGATAGTTTAGGGCGGCATGTCCAGTTAGGAACTGGGTGGCACGCCGCAAATTACCACGATTAAGTTTAGGAATCTCCTTAGTGAACTTATTCCGCCACATTCTCTTTGTATGAGAGGGTGGCAGCTTATTCCAGGAAGTTTCCGTTTTCCGTGTAGTTCTCCTTCGCAGTGCCGAGTTTCCAATGACCTTGGGTATCGGCAAGGAGACTGCGTTGGAGTCTATGTTTTTAGACCCCTTTTTAGCCAAGGAGTCAGCTTTTTCATTTCCTTCGTAGCCACGATGAGCTGGGACCCATCTTAGAAGCACCTGATTTCCCTCTCCGAGGGTGTTCAGGGCTTCAGTGGCTCTGAGAGTTGTTTTTGATTTGATTTTTGTGCTATTAATTGCCTCAATCGCAGACTGGCTGTCGCAATTTATGACAATATTTTGGTTAGTTGTACCCGCTTGGAGTAGTGCAGGGTACTGGTAGCCGCTCGACCTACTGCGTAGGTTTCTGCCTGGAATACCGTGGAGTTCTTCCCGAGATGGGTTGATTCCTCATGGACGGTCACCTTATTATGAGTTATGTATACCGCGGCCCCAACATCTTCCTCGATTTTGGAGCCATCAGTGTAGCAATTGATTACTTTTTCGTCCGCTGGTAATTCCTCGTAGAGGTCCCTATGTGGAATCTCAACGGTGAAGTTTGTATCGACATTTAGGGATGTCGTTATTGGGTCTTGTTCCTCGTTTAGTACAGGTACTGACTTGAGGATATCATTGTTTAGTTTTATGTGGCTGGTGAGGTTTCCCTTACTGCTGATCATTGGTTCCTGTTCCCAGTGGCCGTTGATCCGCTGTCTTAGGGCGCCTCTGGCGGCTTCCTCTTCCAGCCATATTTCTATTGGGGTGAACCCCGTTATTTTGTCCAAAGCCGTACTCGGGGAGCTCGGCATGGCCCCTGTGATCAGTATGTTTCCAAGACGTTGGACACTGGTCAGAAGGGTTTGGTTCCTTTTTGTTTTTATACCATTGATCCAGATCATTGCGCCATATGCAAGACTAGGTCTTACAATGGCGGTGTAGATCCATCTCATGGTTTTAGGGGTGAAGCCCCAGGTTGGACCCACGGCTCTTCTGCATTGCATCAGAATCCCCTTTACTTTCTTGCATTGTTTTTCGATATGTTCGTTCCACGACAGCTTGTGGTCAAGAGTGACCCCTAGAAGTTTTGTGGACGTTTTCATTTCTATATCAGCACCGTCCACCCTGAGAGGTTTGGAGAAACTCCATTTCCTTCTCCAGG
>DUCW01000228.1:5426-10381 GCA_012959595.1 Gemmatimonadota bacterium | reverse complement strand
TCTCTGATGAACCACCCGCAAAAGCGATCCACTCGCCATCGGAAGAAACAGAAAAACTGCTGACGCTATAAGCATCATCATCTGTCATCCGACCCTCAACAAGGTCATTCATAGCGATTTCCCACAAACTAGCAAGAGGGGTGACCATGTTTTTCACATCAACGCTGAAACCTTCATCCAAACGTTTCCGATTGTCTTCATCCATCGAGTTCGCTCGCGTAAAATACACCGCTCGACTATCTGGAGACCATTCCCAATCGTCAATCCCAGAAGCACCCCTGGTAACCTGAAGTGGTGCCGAGCTCAACATGTCATCTACTGGCAATCTGTATAGCTGTTCCCGGCCTTCTTCTCCACTCCTGAAAATCAGCCAGTCACCATCTTTACTAAATGCAAAATCTGCAACCCCCCATTTCGTATCAGTGACCGCCCGCGCTTCGCCACCATCTGGACGCATCATGTAAAGTTGCTGACCTCTAAGTTCTTCTGTCTGATCCCTGTCGGAAGCAAACACAAAGAATGTCCCATCCTTAGACCAAGCAGGTGAAGTTTCATTCTTATCTTGGGTAAAAGTAAGCTGGCGAGCCGACTCCACACCTTCTTTCATTGAAACCAAATACAAATCGGATTGAGATTTGTCCTTTCCCCAATCTGGTGTAGTAACTGAATGAAGTAGCCATTCCCCATCAAGACTTGGAGTCCATGATCCTGACCGAGCGAATTTCTGTGCGTCTAGAAAGGTCATCGGCCTGGGTCCAACTACGGAAGCCTGTCCGTGTAGCGATACAACATTAGCAATCAAAAACAATGAAACTGCAAACAAGGAATTAGTGCAGCTCTTCCAGTATTGAATCGTCAGCATTTTTACCTCAATGAAATGGTTTTAGAATACTTGCTAACACACTATCTGAACTTAGCTTACAACATTCTCTAAGTCACTCCTGTCCATCGGTAAGACTTATGATCCATATACCATAGACTTACGTGTTGATTACAAAAAAAGTCGACGTAGATTGGTGCCTGACATATATTTCAGGCTATCTAACACCAAAACTAAGATCCAGAGCAACGACACTTGAAAAGAATTCTCATAACAGGAGCTGGTGGACAGATCGGCTCTGAACTCGTCACTTCACTGCGGAAGCGATATGGAGCTGACGCGGTTCTGGCAACAGACATACGCCCTCTATCCAACGCTGTCTGCGATTCGGGGCCAACTGCAATCTTAGATGCTCAAGATCAGGATGCTGTTGCACAAACAACTGTCGAACACGGCACAGATACCATTTTCCACCTGGCTGCGATTCTATCTGCAGTAGGAGAAACGAATCCAGGTCTAGCCTATAAAATTAATATGGGCACACTTCATTCTGTTCTGGAAGTTGCACGTCTTAAAAAGTGCTCTGTGTTCACACCCAGTTCTATTGCTGTTTTTGGACCAGCCACCCCTAAAGAGAATACACCGCAAAATACAGTAATGAGACCGACCACCATGTACGGTGTTACCAAAGTAGCGGGCGAATTACTTTGTGATTACTACCATAAAAAATACGGAGTTGACACTCGCGGTGTCCGGTATCCAGGCCTGATATCGTATGGCACTCCGCCAGGTGGAGGAACCACAGATTGGGCAGTAGATATCTTTGCTCAAGCTGTCAGAAAAAACTCTTACTCCTGCTTTTTGAAGGAAGGCACTACGCTACCCATGATGTATATGCCAGATGCTATCGAAGCCTCCATTCAATTGATGGAGGCCGATCCAGCCAAATTGGTTCATCGCAACGCTTTCAACGTTACAGCCATGCACCTCAATCCTCAAACACTGGCTAAAGAGATCAAAAAGCACATTCCAACATTCAAAATAGAATACGAAGTAGACCAAAATCTTGAATCTATAGCCCAAAGCTGGCCAAGAACTATTGATGACAGTGCCGCCAGACTAGAATGGGGGTGGTCTCCGAAATATGATCTCGCAGATATGACCGAAGAAATAATCACTGAACTTTCCCGCTCTACATAACCTAGTAACAGATATTCTATCAACCTACAGGAGATAACTAGATATGCCCTCCGATCGCCTGACTCAGATTTTCGAGAAAGAAGTAGCAGAGCTACATGAAGCTGGCATCGCAAAAGGTAAAGAAAATATTGTAGCTGAAGTTCGCCAGGCCGAAGAGAACCGAGGGCCTCGTTTTCTCTTGGAGGGTGAGGGCGAAAAAGAATTTATTCGTCTAAACTCTAATTCTTACCTCGGGCTAGGATTACATCCAAAAGTAGTTGGAGCCGAAGAAAGTGCTTCTTCCAAATTTGGAGCGGGACCAGGTGCGGTCCGATTCATAAGCGGCTCCTACTCTGTCCACAGAGAATTAGAAACAGAACTGGCGAATTTTCATAATCGTCAGGCCTCCATGATTTTCTCTTCGGCCTATGCAACTATTCTCTCCACCATCACTTCTATTGTGACCACCGATACTGTTGTAATCAGTGATGAACTGAATCACAACTGCATCATTAATGGAACTAGAATGTCCTCTACATGTGGAAAGGTCATCTACCCTCATCTTGATATGGAGACTTTGGCTTCATCTTTAAAACAATGGGCTGGAAAAGCTAAAAGAGCATTGATAGTCACAGACGGTGTTTTTAGTATGAGAGGAGACCACGCACCACTGGACCACATCATGGATATAGCGAGGGAACACGATCACATTTATGAGGAAAACGCTGTTGTTTTAGTCGACGATTCTCACGGAGTAGGAGCAATGGGGAAGACCGGGCGTGGGGTTGAAGAATTTACTGGGTCCATGCCAGTCGACATTCTAGTCGGGACTCTAGGTAAAGCTTTTGGGGTGAATGGAGGATACGTCACTTCCTCCCAAGCTATTGTCGATTTTTTGCGAGAAAAATCACCAATGTATATTTACTCAAATCCAATTACTGCTGGAGAAGCTTCCGCAGCTAGAAAAGCTGTGCAAGTCGTGAATAGCACAGAGGGAAAATCCCGCCTGAATAATCTTAGACATCTTACTAAACACTTTGAAGATGGAGTGACAGCAATTGGGATTGAAACAATCCCGGGAGATCATCCAGTCGTTCCGCTGATGATACGAGATACGGACCAAACGCGTTCCCTGACGGAGTACTTATTTCAAAATGGAGTTTTGGTGACTGGATTAACCTATCCAGTGGTACCCAAGGGTGACGAAGAAATCAGAGTCCAAATAAATGCCGATCTGACCATGGAAGACATTGACTCTGTGCTTGAATTACTGAGGGTTTATCAAGAGAGGAACAACTAGGGAATTATCACTGAAACATACTCTCAAGCGGGTGTTACACTCACTGGACAAACTTTTAACTCTGCGGTCTGTGTAATGGGATCATAGCCCGATCCTGTAAGGACATTCACAGGAACATCGTTAAAACTAAATGATGTAAATACTGTACCCCTAGGCGATCTCGAAGTGGCTTCCACCTTAACTCTCACTGAACCTCTACGGCTTGAGATAGTGGCGAACTCTCCATCCTTTAAACCCCATTCCTTTACGTCTTTTGGGTGAACTTCCAGAGATTCTTCTGACAGCAGATAATCGATACCCGCAGATCGACCAGTTTGCGTTCTGGTATGGTAAGAAGCAAGCCTACGTCCAGTAGTTAGCCAAACTGGATAATCTGCATCAATTGTTTCAGCGGGGTCTCTGTACTCCGTTTGTGCAAACAGACCCCTGCCGTTTATAAAACTGCCTTCATGAAGGCGAGGCGTTCCTGGATGATCTGCGTCAGGAACAGGCCAACAGAACTCACCTTGATCAATTCGATCCCAATCTAAGCCGTTATAGATGGGTGAAAGCTGACAACATTCATTGAAAACCTCCCGAGCACTGTCATAGTCAAAGCCCTCAAAGCCCATCCTTTTAGCTAATTCTGAAATAATCCACCAGTCGGGTTTGGCTTGGCCTTTCGGCCCCACCGCTGCCCGCAGTCGTTGCACTCTCCTTTCAGTATTAGTCTGTGTCCCATCTACTTCAGTCCAGGATGCTGCAGGGAAAACAACATCTGCCATAGCAGCCGTTTCAGTCAAAAACAGGTCCGTAACCACTAAAAAATCCAGACTTTTTAAAGCACGTTCGCAATGATTACGATCAGGATCGGATACTACTGTGTTTTCACCATCAATCAACATGGCCCTGATTTGGTCGCCGCACATATCCAAAGCAGTGACTTTAGTAATTCCTAGTTCCAGGTCGACCTTTCTTCCCCAAGCTTTTTCAAATTTTCTTTGGACATCAGGATCCGTGACCGATTGAAAACCAGGATAGTTATTGGGCAAAGCACCCATATCACCAGCCCCCTGAATATTGTTCTGGCCACGCATAGGATTTATACCCGTACCTTCTCTTCCAATATTACCCGTCAATAAAGCGAGGTTGCATAGACTTTGAACATTCTCTACACCACAAATGTGCTCCGTTATTCCTAAGGTATAGTATATTGCACCTCTACTAGCAGAACCGTATAAAAGAGCTGCTTTCTCTATCTCTTCCGGGGCTATCTCACATATCTCAGCAGCCCATTCAGGAGTCGTCTTCTCTATATGTTTTAGGAATTTCTCAGGATCTTCGGTACGCTCATTCATAAACTGCTTATTAATCAAACCTTCTCTGGAAATAACATGAGCCATGGCCAAAAGCAGAGCTGTATCGGAACCCACTCGAATCGGCAGATAAAGATCTGCCAAGTTAGCCAACTCTATCTTTCGAGGATCTGCAACTATTAATTTGGCGCCCTTGGCTAGAGCTCTCTTGAGACGAGTGGCGGCCACAGGGTGTGCTTCTGTCATGTTAGTGCCAATGCAAAAAATCACATCGGGCTTTTCCATGTCAGCCAATGGATTGGACATAGCACCCCGTCCAATACTTGCCGCCAGACCGGCGACGGTAGGAGCGTGTCAGGCT
>DUCW01000228.1:1351-5400 GCA_012959595.1 Gemmatimonadota bacterium | reverse complement strand
ATATAATTGGTGCCGAGTCCAGCTCTAACGAATTTTTGCATTACATATGCCACTTCATTAGGCGCCCGGCCAGATGCAATAGCATAGAGACTGTGACGACCGTGCTCTTGAACCACCTTGCTTAATCCTTCAGCAGCACAGTTCAAAGCATCTTCCCAGGATGCCGGTTCCAATTGACCAGAACCATTCTTAATTAGTGGGGTTTTCAGACGATCACGATGTCCTACGAAATCATAAGCAAATTGACCTTTGACACAGAGAGCTCCGTTATTAGCTGGACCATCCATCGCAGGCAGTACTCCTATGACTTTTTCACCCCTAGACAGAACGTCGATTGAACATCCGACTCCACAGTAAGTACAAATAGTTCTGGTTTTTTTCGTCTCACCTGGAATTTCTCGATTTGCTAGAGCTTTTAAATCTGCCAGAGCTCCTGTCGGACACGTCTGTATGCATTGTCCACAGAAAGTACATGCTGAATCATTCAACAATCCTTCAAATTCAGTAGAAATTTTTGTCTCAAAACCCCTATTGACGACCGTGATAGCGTAGTCACCTTCCTGCTCTGCACAAACTCGGACACAACGATAGCAAGAGATACAGTTATCGTAGTCTCTCTTTATAAATGGATTAGGATCATCTTCAAAACTTTGACCTGACTGTTTTCCGTTAAAACGTCCTGAGCGGGCATCATATCTGTCAGCCAGAAGCTTAAGTTCCTGGGAAGCATAGCCAGAGAGAGGATCCACATCGAGTTCTCTATTCTCTGACACCACCATTTCCAAGAGAACTCTTCTGTGCATATCCAATCGGCCACCTGCAGTCTTTACCCTCATCCCAGGTATGGCCTTGGTGGTACATGAAGCCACTGGATTGCTAGACCCCTCCACTTCGACAATACACATCCGACAACCCCCAAAGGGATCGAGCCTGGAATCGTAACAAAGTGTTGGTATATCAACACCGCTTCGCTCTGCTACCTCATAGACCGTTTCACCTGGATTAAAACCAACCTGGTCACCATTCAACACAAGAATTGGCTTTTTCACCTGGTCACCATTCAATTTTTTTCTATCGATAAATTCATGACATCATCCTGTAACATGATGAGAAACGCACTCAGGAAAATACTTCAGGAGGCTACTGGAGATCAATGGAGCTGCCATGCCTAACCCGCAAGCACTGGTTTCTGTCATAGTCTTACCCAGGTCGATTACTTCATCTAACCATTGCTGTAAATCCGAAGGCCCTGCTGTTCCAGCCAGCCTCTCAGAGAGTCTTTGAGTACCTATCCGACAGGGAAAACATTTGCCACACGACTCATGAGCAAAAAATTCCATGGCCTGAAATGCCACTTCTACCATATCTCTAGTATCGTCAAAAACCATTATTCCACCTGCACCTAGAAATGAACCCTTCGCACGTATACTGGGTTCATCCAGTGTCACTTCTAGATCTTCACCAGCCAGGAAGCCACCAGAAAGACCTGCCATAGTAACCGCCTGAACTGAGCGACCTAGAACGCAACCCCCTGCCAAGTCTTCAATCAGCTCCATCAAGGAAAATCCTAACGGCACCTCATAATTTCCAGGCCTTACAATATCGCCCGACAAACTAATGATTTTGGTCCCCCCTTGATCTCCGATACCTAAGTTCTGATACCAGTGAGCACCATTGCGAACAATCGGTGGCACAGAGGCTAGTGTCTCGACATTATTTACGACAGTAGGCAGATCTTCATATCCGTTTGTTACAGGATAAGGTGGACGGTTACGGGGGAAAGGATGCTTACCTTCAAGGCTATTCAGCAATGACGTTTCTTCTCCGCAGATATAGGCTCCTGCTCCTCTTCTGAGATAAAGATCAAAAGCAAAATCAGCACCCAAAATATCCTGGCCCAAAAACTTTTTCTCATACGCCTCCCGAATTGCATCGGCAAGAACTTCTTCCGTTTCTGGATACTCGTATCTCAGATAGATAAACCCCCTAGTTGCTCCCGCAGCATAACCAGCCAGAACCATACCTTCTACCAGAGCATGAGGATCATAATCCATGATGCATCTATCTTTAAAGCACCCTGGTTCTCCTTCGTCGGCGTTACAGACCACCGTTTTAGGACCACCAGCTGCATCCGCGACTGCTTTCCATTTCCTACCAGTAGGAAACCCAGCACCTCCACGTCCGGCCAGGCCAGAATCATCCACAAGTTTAATTAATCCTTCCGATCCTAATTCAATAGCAATTTTGAGAGCATCATAACCTCCACTACTCAAATAGCCTTCGAGGCTTGCCCTCCTAGGATCTCTAATATCTACAAAGACGCATTCTTCCATATTGTTCGGCAATACTGGCGGCCTAAGCGAGGGCTTTCTCTCCAGATCTGAACCAGGAAGTCCCACCAGAGTTTCACGTCCTCTTAGCACCGGTATCGGTTGGTCACATCTCCCTGAACAAGGCATCGGAGAGGCTCCTTCCAGACTTTTTAGCAGATCGTCACTCCCATGCATCCTACAAATAGGACCAGTACAAACACGAGGAGCTTCAAGGCCACCAGGTTCGCGAGAAAAGTGGTGATAAAACGTGACTGTTCCAAAAAGATCCGCCACAGGAGTCTTCAGGGTTTTTGCTATTTCTCGGAGAACTTGCTCCGACAAATAACCATCTCTATCGTGGAATTCTTGAAGTATCCCCAGAAGAGGTGCCGGTTCATCCTTCCATCGAAGGATGATTTCTTGGTTGCTTAGACAGTTCATCTGGACTTAACTCTGGCCAAAATAAGTTCCCAAAGCAAGGAGCTTCGCCAGCCAGATAAATTCCTCTTTGTACGAAAGGCCGTACGTTTACAGTCAAAAAAGCTTTACATTACTAAGCACAATTAACGAATAGATAAAGTCATCAGGTCATTCTACATAGACTGTGAACTAAGAAACAAAACGGGATACTAGAACTAATGCCTACTGATATCGAAATTGCACAATCAGCTAAACTGAAACCGATTGCAGAAATCGCTGAAAAAATAGAACTTGATTCAGCAGAAATTCAGCCCTATGGGCATTACAAGGCGAAAATCCCACTCGATCTAGTCGAGAAACGCAAAAGTAAAGAAGGTAAAGTTGTTCTAGTCACGGGTATTAGCCCAACCGCCGCTGGAGAAGGAAAATCTACAGTTTCAGTGGGCTTAGCAGACGCTTTAACTCTCAGAGATAGGAACCCCATCCTATGTCTTCGTGAGCCCAGTCTAGGTCCCGTTTTCGGGATAAAAGGTGGAGCTGCAGGCGGAGGACATTCCCAGGTCATTCCCATGGCTGATATCAACCTTCACTTCACTGGTGACTTTCACGCTATCACCTCCGCCCACTCACTGTTGTCAGCCCTTCTGGACAACCATTTATTCCGACCGAATAGCTTGGAAATAGATCACCGACAGATTACGTGGCCCAGAGCAGTGGACATGAACGATCGGGCCCTAAGAAACATAGTGGTAGGTTTGGGAGGGAGAACTGGGGGTATCCCTAGAGAGGATGGATTTGTCATCACTGCAGCTTCTGAAATCATGGCTATTTTCTGTTTGTCCCGATCTCTCAAAGATCTGACAAGTAGACTTGGAAACATCATTGTAGGGTCAACCAGAGCTGGTGACCCAGTCCGTGCTAAGGAACTTAATGCCCCTGGAGCTATGACACTCCTCCTCAAGGAAAGCCTGAACCCGAATCTAGTACAAACGATAGGAGGAACCCCTGCCTTCATTCACGGTGGGCCTTTCGCAAACATTGCACATGGTTGCAATTCACTTGTGGCTACCAAAACAGCGATTTCTCTTGGTGACATCGTTGTAACGGAAGCCGGTTTTGGAGCAGATTTAGGAGCGGAAAAATTCTTTGATATCAAGTGTCGGATTGGAGAACTACAACCGCAGGCTGTAGTCATCGTGGCAACAATAAGAGCTCTAAAAATGAATGGAGGGGCACCTAAGGACACTCTAGAAAATGAGGATGTAAATGCGGTAAAAATGGGATTGGAGAATCTGCGAGGCCATATAGAAAACGTCA
>DUCW01000228.1:522-1341 GCA_012959595.1 Gemmatimonadota bacterium | reverse complement strand
AGTTCGGGATCCCACCCATTGTAGCTATCAACAGATTTGCTACCGACACCAATTCCGAAGTCGCCGCCGTGTTAGAATCCTGCAAAGAATGGAACACCATTTGTGTAGAAGCCGATCCACACAGTCAGACTGGAACTGGCTGCCTTGATTTGGCAGATGCCGTTTCAGAAATGTTAGAATCTGGTGCTGCTGATTACCGCCCTCTATACCCAAACGAGATGGGACTTAGAGAAAAAATAGAAACCGTAGCCACCGAAATTTATGGTGCTGAAGGAGTCGATTTTGTAGGTGGATCAGGACTAGCCATTGACCATTTAGAATCGATCGGAATGGGCAATGTCCCTGTGTGTATAGCCAAAACACAATACTCCTTCTCTGATAATCCAAAGTTGCTAGGAAGACCCAAAGGGTTCAGGATCAGCGTAAGAGAGGTTACTCCATCAGCTGGTGCAGGATTTGTTGTTGCCAAAACCGGCGGTATCATGACAATGCCTGGCTTGGCTCTTCATCCGGCTTCCGAAGGAATGTCTGTATTGGAAGGTGGTGAAATTGTCGGCCTAACGTAGTAAATTAAATATTACTTAATTCATTCATAAGACCTGACTGAAGAAGTTGTTGCGTTTATCTCCGAGCGGAGGGTCATGATGCCAGATAAACTTGAAGATGTAGATGCCGTATTGATCGATCTGGACGGAACCATATTTGTTGGAGATAAGTTGGTTCCAGGTGCTGCTGACGCCATTGCAAGCCTCCGTCGTGGAAATATTCCCATGAGGTTTGGAACCAATATTTCTCGGATGCCAAGAACAGCTCTTGTTG
>DUCW01000228.1:0-504 GCA_012959595.1 Gemmatimonadota bacterium | reverse complement strand
AGCCTGTACAAAATGGGTCTAGAGGTTGAACTCGAAGAAGTTCTAACTGCTCCTCTCGCTGCAGCTTCCTGGCTTGAAAGAAAAGGACTTTGGAACTTGGCCCTTAGAGTAGGGCCAGCTACTTACGCCGATTTTGCACATTTTACGATGAATGAAACTTCGCCACAAGCAGTAGTCATTGGGGACATGGGTAAAGATTGGGATTTCACAATGTTAAATGAAGCATTTCAGCACATCATGGATGGAGCAACCTTCATAGCACTCCATCGGAATCCACACTGGGATACGGGGGATGGCTTGGCCATGGATGCTGGAGCATTCGTCACAGCACTAGAATACGCCACGAAAAAGAAAGCAAAAATTTTAGGTAAACCCAGCCGTGCATTCTTCGTCGCAGCAGCAGAATCAATGGGTGTAGACCTTTTCAATATGGCTGTCGTCGGCGACGACTTGAAGACAGATATAGAAGGTGCAAACACCTGTGACTCCGCCTCTATCTTAGTT
>DUCW01000227.1 GCA_012959595.1 Gemmatimonadota bacterium | reverse complement strand
AATCGATTACCATTTCTGCCCCAAGACCTAACCCTTGATAATTACTTCCCGTTGTGGGGTCATTGTCGAAATCGAGAACTATTTGAATGCTGTTTGGAAGGGTGGTTTCGTCTAAAGCGACCTCATCCGTAGTCCTAATGTATAGATACAGCCATTCGCCTGTATGAGAAATAGCGACCTTATTGATGTTGCCACCACCCGTAGCAGAAGTCCAACTTTGTGCGATAGACCAGTCATCGAAATTATTATCTAATGTTATAAAACTTTGTGCAGAGACAGAGCAAACGACAAGTCCAAAAAGAGCAAGAAAGAATGTTGAAACAGAAAAATTCATCCTATTAAGTTACAAATAAATCGGAGGCAATGAGGTCTCCAATTAACCATTTAGCTTCTGGGATGCGGAAATTGGAACCTGTATTTAGTTGAGACTGAACCAGTCCCCCATCTAAAACCCAGTTATTAAAGACTGTATTATTAAGTTTTGCGGGGTTGTATCCCCACTGTTTTTCTAAGGATTCAAA
The DNA here is from genome assembly GCA_012959595.1 of Gemmatimonadota bacterium. Taxonomy (GTDB): domain Bacteria; phylum Gemmatimonadota; class Gemmatimonadetes; order Longimicrobiales; family Gaopeijiaceae. Next base: position 1,262 of record DUCW01000227.1, on the reverse strand, counting down.
ATTTACTCCAGCCTCAGTTCTGAGTCCAGTCATTAGAGCTTCATTACAGCGGTCGCGCTTTGATAGAACCTCTTCGATTACAGGAAGCTCTGAAGACCCTAATGTCGATATGTATTTAGGGTTGTTTGAGACATTCGCATACCGTTTATTATCAATGAATCCGTGTGCACCTGCTCCAAGACCTAAGTAGGGCGCTCCCGACCAATATCCTGCGTTATGAATAGCCCTGCCAGCTTCTCCTCGCGCCCAATTTGAGACTTCATAATGATCGAACCCCGCGGATTTTGCGGAGCCACATATATACCTGTAATCGTCTTCTATTCTTTCGTCAGGCATTTCAACTTCAAGCCCTTTGGCAACACGACGCCCAAGCACAGTTCGCGGCTCTATGGTGAGAGCATAACAACTGATATGATCAACAGGAAGCCCCAGAGCAATATCAACAGTTTTTTCCCACTCCGCATCAAATTGAGGGAGCCCATAAATTAGATCTATAGAAATTCGATTAAAACCGGCCTCGTGGGCAAGTTTGACAGCAGCAAACGCCTCCTCAGCACTGTGTTTTCTGTTCATCCACTCTAATTGCGAGTCGCAAAACGACTGCACACCAATACTTAACCTATTGAATCCCGCACCCCTCCATCCCCGTAAAGATTCCTTTGTAACATCTTCTGGGTTTACTTCTATTGTAGCCTCTCGAAAATAAGTGTTTTGGCCTGAATCCTTGAATCGAAAAGAATCGGAAATAGCGCCAGTAATAAGTTTAAGAGAGCCAGGAGAGAGAACAGAAGGCGTTCCACCACCAAAATAAAGAGTTTGAAACTCAAGGCTTTTCCAATCCGGGTTTTCGCTACGCAGTTCAACTTCTTTTAAAAGGGCATTCACGTAGGGATCAACTCTTGAGAGAGAGGTAGAAAAGTGAAAATCACAATAGTGACAAGCAGTACGACAAAATGGAACGTGAACGTAGATTCCTGACATGGGCGCAAGGTCGGTGTGAACAGGGTTATCTTAGCGTTATGGCAATGGAAATTCGTTGGGGAGATAAAATCATTAAAGTAGATACCATGACCGTAGCTGGAATTGGTTTTACAAATAAAGATGTTCTTAGAACCCTAAAAGGGGATAAAGGAACGCATGTGCAACTTTTTATTCAAAGAAAACACGTCGATCGTTTGCTGGAATTTAATGTCATTAGAGATGAAATCCCAATCACAAGTATCGATGTTTCTTATATGGTCGATGAGCTGGTAGGCTATATT
>DUCW01000226.1:1446-1786 GCA_012959595.1 Gemmatimonadota bacterium | reverse complement strand
TAGGAAGAGTAGGTACTTTTGAGCTTGATACCAGATCAACTGCTAACATCTTTGATGGAAAATACGATTTAAGACATTACAGACAGGGTTGCTTCTGGGGAGGAAAATCTTCTTGGATCGTGTCAATGGTACAAAAGCTCGAATCAAATGTAGATAAAGATTCGGAAAATGACATCACCGCGGTGTGGCATGACGAATCTCATATGAACAAATACTTTCTAGAAAACAATCAATTCGTGTTTACTTTACATCCTGGGTTTGCAACACCACAAGAAGGATATGAACACATTAAAGAAAACTTTGAAACAATGATGGTTCATTTGCACAAAGATTTATCAGA
>DUCW01000226.1:0-1402 GCA_012959595.1 Gemmatimonadota bacterium | reverse complement strand
AAATGAAAATATGTATGATTAGTGGAGGACACTTACCAATTCCATCAAACGGGTGGGGTGGCGTGGAAGTGCTCTTGACAAATTACTTATATGAGTTAAAGTCACAAGGTCACGAAGTTTTAATAACGAATACGACAAATTTGAAGAAAGCTACAGAAGTTATAAATGATTGGAAGCCTGATTTTGTCCACCTACATTACGATGGTTATGCAAGAATTATGGAGTCTATTGATGCTCCGATAAAGGCAATGACCAGCCATTATCCGTATATTGATTATCCAGATAAGGCCCAGAATGAAGGATATTCGTGGATTCTTGATGAGTTTTCTTTGCAATCGAAATTAGGAACCTATGTATTTGGACTGTCTGATCTCAATGGTCAGGTATTTGCTACTCATGATGTAACGGAAAGATTCAGGACGTGGGTCTATGGGATTCCATCGGAAAGCTTTAGATTTACCACCAATCCACAACGGCCAAACAGATCGATATGTTTAGGAAAGATCGAAACGCGGAAGAAACAATCTTTTTTACAAACCGCTCATGCCGACATTGATTTTGCTGGTCCAATTGCAGATAAGGCGTTTTGGGCTGACTCGGAAAACTATTTAGGTCCCTGGACTAGGGACGAAGTTCATAACAATCTAACCGATTACGCAAACCTAGTTCTTTTGAGCGATGGTGAATCTGCACCTCAGGTCGTTTATGAGGCACTCATGGCAGGTCTCGGCCTGGTCGTTTCGAAGGAAGCTAGTGCGAACTTGGATACTTCTTTGCCATTCATAGATGTAGTTGATAGTAACATCAGCAGATTTAAGATATTGGAGGTTATAGAAAACAATCGAGAAATTTCCTTAAAGCACCGCGATGAAATCAGGAATTATGGGATTAGTAATTTTTCTCTTTCGGATTGTGTCGAAAATTATGTTAAAATGGTAGAGACCCTTGGGTCGGCTGAATGATCGTTTCTAGGTGTCCGGTAAGAATTTCCATTGCTGGAGGTTCTACAGATTTAGATTCATTCATTCGAGTCCACCAACGCGGTGCCGTGATATCTTTTTCTGCAAATCTATATACCTACATTACGGTATTCAGGGACCGTTTCGGCCAGAACACGGTCGGAAAAAAATACAACATAGTGTGGAGCCGAACAGAAAACGTTGCCCATGCTCATAAAATTAAAAATGACGTCGCAAGAGTGGCTATCCAGGATATGTCGAAAGGGCCTCTTCACTGTTGGTTTACTGCAGATGTATCCTCTACTGGTTCCGGCCTCGCTTCATCTTCTTCACACATGGTTGCAACCGTCGATGCATTAAACCGTCTCGAGGGTTTAAATTTAACCAAGCCTCAGATAATTGAAAGGTCGTGGAAGTTAGAAAAGCGCTTTAACCCATTAACT
>DUCW01000225.1:8818-10470 GCA_012959595.1 Gemmatimonadota bacterium | reverse complement strand
CCGCCTTTTTTTTCCTGGAGGCCGAGGGACCTTAGAGGTTGGAAGCCTAGCCATGGAAATCTGATTCCTCCTGACCCAATCAAGGACCGAAAGTGGGATCATTCTGTGCACTCCAGGCACCGAATGCCTATCTGTATACAATACAGCCTAATATGTTAATTAAAACCTTTGTCGTTGTCTAGCCTATTTCTCCGTCCTGTGCCGCATTGAACGACTATATTACACCCCCCATCACGCTACTTGTTCCTTGTTCCCCACCATCTTCCCTAGCTACTTACCAATAGGTTTTCTGAACAATGAGACTCCCACCATCCCAGCACAAAGACCCCCCAAATGAGCCATGTAGGCCACTCCACCATCCCCTATTGGACTCATCGCTGAACCGACCGATTGAATCAACGCCCACAGTCCCAGAAAGACCCACGCTGGAATCGAAATGACCGTAATCGCATATCCCAACACGACTAGTGTGCGTATTCGTGCCCCAGGATAAAGCAACAAATAAGCACCCATGATTCCACTTATTGCCCCTGATGCACCAACCATTGGGATAGCAGAAGTAGGCACACTAAGAGCGTGAGCCAGAGTAGCTACAACCCCAGTAAGCAGGAAAAAGAGTAGAAATCGCATGTGCCCCATGGAGTCCTCAACGTTGTTGCCAAAAACCCATAAGAACCAAACATTACCTATCAAATGAAGCCAGCTTCCGTGTAAAAACATGGAAGAAAAAAGTGTCTGCCAACTATAACCACCTATTTGACAGGGCGAAGTCCCCATAACTATCCCTGAATTACCTGTAATTTCTATCGGAATAGTGCCAAAATTACAGATTGAACTTAGAAAAATATCAATCGAAAATCCGCCACCCTGTACCAACAGCCAACACAGTACACAACTGCCAATCAAGAATAAGGTAACTGTGGGTAGGAGTTCGGTTGGATTTTCATCGTATAAAGGGAACATAGCTTAGGTCTCAATCCAAGACGATTTGCACGCTCATAAAATTAATTTACCCAGTAGAAGCTACACTCATTGTGTACACGTTATCTCTTCTAAAACCCTTTCTTTGTTTAGGGTCCTCTTCTTGAAAGCAAAAATCCTGAGAACTCGAGTGGCAGCATAAAGAGATCCAGCCATCTGGGGAAGATCGATGAGGCCAGAAACTCCGCTGAGATCCAATCTCTCCACTCCACCCCTAGTCCTCTTTATCAACAAATCCAACTGAAACATCGATTCCTTTACCGGAAAATCTAACACTATTTCCCCTGATTCCAGTTCCAATTCCTCAGCTAGACGATCCTCAAATGCTCTCTTTTCTTGAGAGTCCTTTAGCACCCACTCCTGGATAACACGACCATCTAATTCAGCAGCTGTAATTTCCATTATCCGCTTAGGAAGCTCTCTGGCTTTTAATGACGGAATCCAGCGATCAGAGAGTCTACGACCAACATCGCTTTCCAAAGTCTCTGCCCTCCTCGAAATCTCATAAATCAGCTCTTCGTCAGTCGGCCCTACTAACTCTTCCCTGGTCAGCATGCCCGCATGCACCGCTTCATAAACAATCCGTTTATAAAGGGCGGAGGCAGCACGAACGCCATGATGCCAATACACATTTCTAAACATCTGATACTTTGCAAACAGTAGAGACTCCA
>DUCW01000225.1:865-8768 GCA_012959595.1 Gemmatimonadota bacterium | reverse complement strand
AATTTCTAGTTTCCCTGATGTTGGATCCTCCAGGACCAGCATGCCTTGAAGCAACCTATCTACATCCACTTCACCATAAGGGACTCCACAAAATCGAGCATCTCTTTTGAGGTATTCGATTTTATCTAAATCAAGACTTCCACTTACCAACCCTCTCAATGGGTTAGTGCTTTCACCTCGAATCAAGTCATGAATACCTCCTGCCGCATTGTCTCCCAGTGATTTCAACACACTCTTCATCTGGTCCGAACTAAGAAATCTAGCACTCACAGCCTCGTGATCCCCCAGGAGAAAATTGTCTCCCAATTCTTCTAAGGCATGTGAAAAAGCGTAGTGGCCAATATCATGAAGCAAGGCAGCGTAGGGAATTAGGTGAGCTTCTTCGCAAACATCATTTCCCAATTGATTAGACTTTCTAAGATGTTCTAAGGTGACTTGAGCTAAATGATAGACTCCTATAGCATGACCAAAGCGAGTATGAGTAGCACCCGGATACACCAGATGTGCAAAACCCAATTGCCGGATATAACGTTGCCTTTGAAAGGCCGCAGTATTTACTATCCGGACTGCGTGGTGATCCAGCCGGATAGTATTCCACAAAGGATCGCGAATTACTTGTTCATTGTTTTCAGAAGACATGAAGGCACCCCATTAATCCTCGCTCAAACTTTCTAGTCTCTTTGATATGGACGACCGTCGAGACTTCTATAATTTCTTTCTTATTTCTGCCGAAATCATAGCCATCTCTTCTGTTGCTCCTTCCGGTGGCCTGCCGAGCAAGCTTACTCCAATAACCACTGAAAATCCCACCACAAATCCCGGAATCATTTCATAGAGATCGAAAAATTTTTCTTTGAAAATCAGAACCCACAAAACCGTAGTAATAAACCCTGTGGTCATCCCTGCTATCACCCCAGCCTTAGTTGTTTTATCCCAAAATAAAGAGCAAAGGATGGCGGGGGTAAAAGCAGCGGCGATACCCGACCAAGCAAAAAGCACAAACCAAAAGATCGCTCGTGCCTCAGTCAATGCTGCTATCAGTGCAATACTTCCTATGAACACTGTTACCAGTTTTCCATATAAGGATAGCTTCCTTTCTCCAATAGCAAAATGCAAGGTCTGTTGGATGATATCCCTGACTACCGAAGCTGAGGCTAGAATCAGTAAAGAATCGACTGTGGACATTATGGCCGCTAAAACTGTTACCAGAAACAACCCTGTGATCAAAGATGGAAAGAGTTCCATACTCATGATAGGAAGAATAGTTTCTGGATCCGTCAGGGCTGGGAACAGAACTCTCCCAGCCATCCCCGACAAGACTGCTCCTATATCAAAGACCAGTATACATGGAATTGCTATCCTGGCCCCTTTGACAATATCGATCTGACTACGTGCCGCCATAAACCTAGTGAGCAGTTGGGGGGAACCCAGAAAAGCAAATCCAATCGCAATAAACCCAACCGCACTGATCATGGAAGACAGAGTAAACCCTCCGCTTCCCATTAAAGCCAGAAGGTTGGGGTCCTCTAGGCGAAGATTCTCTATGAAAGGGCTCCAACCTCCAATTGCCATTATCCCTGCAACTGGCAACAGGAACAGGCAACCAAACATCAAGATGCCCTGGATTAGATCACTATAAGCGACTGCTTTGAAGCCTCCAACTGTCGTATAAAACAATATGACCAAAGCGCCAATAGTTACACCCGTGGTATAGTCTGTTCCCAAAAAAGAATTGAAGGCTTTTCCAGATGCTGTCAGTTGAGCGGCCGTATAAGCGGTAACCATACTCAGGATTATAATCGTACCGATGATCCGAAGAATGTGACTATTATCTCGAAACCTAGTTTCCAGATAGTCGTTAACCGTTATAGAATCGTAGCGATCAGTGTACTCCTTGAATGGCCTGGCCACCCATTTCCATGCACATAGCACACCCAAGAACTCTCCCAACACGACCCAGAGAGCATGAAAACCCACCATGTAGCCCATCCCCGTCAGGCCCAGTAGCAACCAAGCACTCTCCCCTGTTGAGGTAGAACTAAAAGCTATAACCCAAGATGGAAGTCTCTTTCCAGCCACGTAATACCCAGCCAAACTTTTGGAGTCCTTGGAACCCCAAACTCCCAAAGCCAGCAAAACGAGGAAGTAACACCCAAGAACAAACATTATCCCTCGTGAAGACGCCACTACCTGCCCTCCAATTTATGGCAGGCTCTTCCAAACTTCTCCAGACCTTCTTCTATTTCAGATGGAGTGACCAGTAAGGACGGACCCAATCGAATAACGTGATCATGCAACCCGCCTATCCCTACTAGAAGCCCTTCCTCCTTACAAGCCGCTAATAACCCACTGGCTTTCGCGGGAAATGGCTTCTTTTTCTCACCATTTTCGACTAATTCAAGGCCCAACATTAACCCTCGTCCCCTTACGTCTCCAATCCAATCGAAATGATTCTGAAGCTTCCGCAGGCCAGCTAGAAGCTGGCTTCCTTGTTCTGAAGCCCTTTGAGGTACATTCTCTTCTATCATCACCTCCATGGTGGCACTTGCCGCGGCCATAGAAATCGGATTGCCTCCAAAAGTGGAAATGGTTTTAGCTGTCCAGGATTCTGCAATCTCTGGACGGGTCGTCATCGCTCCCACCGGAGCTCCGTTGGCTATTCCTTTAGCCATCACCATAATATCTGGTTCCACTCCTGAGTGTTCTATGCCGAACCAGTGATCGCCTGAGCGTCCAAATCCAGATTGAACCTCATCGGAAATAAATAAACCTCCATAAGATCTTATGATTTCTGCCGCTCTTTCAAAATACCCCTTAGGAGGAACAATATAACCACCCACACCCATGACGGGTTCCGCTATGAAAGCAGCCGGTTCACCGTTCGTCGTCGTACGAATCACGTCTTCGATATCCATTGCAAACTTTTCCGAGCAGCTCTCGTCGCAAGGCTGTTTATACGGACATCTGTAAGGATACGGCGTTTGAACGTGCTTGATGCCGGGGAACGAAGTAGCAAGTGGACGCCAGGAACCTACCGCAGTCAAATTACTCGTCATAAAGCTTCTGCCATGGTAGGACTGCCGGAGACCGATCACTTCACTACGGCCTGTATGAACGAAGGCCATCTGAATGGCAGATTCTATTGCCTCAGTCCCGGAGTTAGTAAAAAATGTCTGACTTAATTGTCCTGGAGCTATAGAAGCCAAGAGACCGGCCGCTTCTACTTGAGCCTCCGTCACGTAAAGAGTAGAGGTATGCCCTAATTTAGCCAGCTGCTCACTCATTCGTGCGACCACCTTGGGATTACAATGACCTACAGAAGTTGTCAGAATACCCGCAAACAAATCTAAGTATTCCCGTCCAGCTACATCCCGAACCCTCACTCCCTGACCTTCCTTAAGAACCAACGGTTTATCATATAATGGCCTTACAGCGGGGAATATGAACTCACCTTGTCCACTCAATATATCCTGATTGTACGACATATCTTGGTACCCCGTTTTATGTGAAAACCGTCAATTCCCTCAGCAACTACTAAGTACTAATTAGACTTCAGTAGATTACACCAAAACTGTCTAATCATTACTCGGAAAGGCGAATCTTATGCCTTCTCCATTCACTGACGAAGGCCAGCGTTGCGTGATGGTTTTTCTGTGGGTATAAAAACGTACTCCGTCCGGACCGTATGCCGCCAAATCTCCAAATAGAGAACGTTTCCATCCTCCAAAACTATGTGATGCTACTGGAACAGGTAGAGCTACATTCACTCCAACCATGCCAACCTGGATATGATCAGTGAAATAACGGGCCGCCTCCCCGTCTCTGGTAAAAATGCAAGTTCCATTTCCATATTCATGTTGGTCAATCAATTCCATTGCGTCCTGCAAGGTGTCCACCCGAACGATACACAAAACTGGCCCGAATATTTCGTCCCTATAAATGTGCATGTCTGAACTAACATGATCGAACAGGCAAGCTCCTAAGAAAAACCCGCTTTCGTGTCCTTCCACTTCGAGGTTTCTCCCGTCCACAACCAGCACAGCTCCCTCCTGGACGCCCATATCAACATAGCCCACCACTTTATCCCTGTGTTCGTTGGTAACCAAGGGCCCCATATCAACATTTTCCGAGCATCCAGGTCCGACTCTGATATTTGCTAAACGCTCTTTCAATCCCGATACCAGACAGTCAGCCGTTTCTGACCCCACAGTAACTGCCACTGAAATTGCCATACAGCGTTCTCCTGCTGATCCGAAAGCCGCACCCATTAAGGCATTGATGGCAGTGTCTATATCTGCATCGGGCATAACAACAGCATGGTTCTTAGCTCCACCCAGTGCTTGAACACGTTTCCCATTAGACGTACCTAGTTTATAAACGTACTCAGCAATTGGTGTAGAACCCACAAAGCTGACAGCCTCTATCCTCGCATCACTCAAAAGAGCATCGACAGCTTCCTTGCCACCATTAACCACATTGAAAACTCCGTCTGGAAGACCAGCCTCAGTCAATAACTCTGCCAGCAACATCGGAGCACTCGGATCTCTTTCCGAAGGTTTAAGGATAAAAGTATTTCCACAGGCTAAAGCAATAGGAAACATCCACATCGGAACCATAGCTGGAAAATTGAATGGTGTTATCCCAGCGACCACCCCAAGAGGCTGGAATTCAACCCAACTATCAATGGCTGGTCCTGCATTTTTACTATGCTGGCCTTTAAGTAATTCTGGAGCACCACAAGCATATTCAACGTTTTCAATACCCCTCTGTACTTCTCCCATGGCATCGTCCAAAACTTTACCATGCTCTTCACTGATTACCCTCGCCAACCGTTTCGAGTTTTCTTCCAGCAAGGTCTTAAATTGAAACATCACCCGTGATCTCTTACTGGGAGGGAGTTGCCTCCATGCTGGAAATGCCTTCTCGGCTACATCGATAGCCATTTCCACGGTTTGAGCTGTTCCCATTGCGACCGTCCGGAGAACCTTCCCGTCTGCGGGATTGTAGATGTCTTGGGTGTCCTCTGATACACTGACAGTCTTTCCATTTACGAAATGACCTACAGAGGAAGCTTTTAATTCTGATGTGAACTCAGGATTAATCCTTTTCATATTTGAATCACCTTACTTATCAATTCCCGAACAGAGTACACCTAAAGTTTTGAACGACTCATTTTTAAAATCCAGTCAAATTCTTCCTTCAGAACTGGCTGCACGGACAAGCGCGAATTATTCACCAAAACCATACTAACCAGGGGTTGCTGATCCTTGATTTCCGTCAAACCGATCTCTGTTTCAAATTTCTGAACGAATTCAACATCCACCATGTGCCACCTGGGGTCTTCTTCACTCGACCGGACGTCATAATAATTGGATGTCTTATCAAACTGTGTAAAATCTGGATATGACTCTTTCACAACTCGTGCTCTTCCAACTACAGCTGGAGGAACCTGCCTGCTATGGTAGTAAAGGACCTCATCTCCTACAGCCATTTTCATCATATTGTTTCGAGCCTGATAATTTCTTACACCATCCCAGTGAGTTCTACCATCAGCGATCAAGTCGTCTATAGAATAAACATCGGGTTCGCTCTTCATTAACCAATAAGATTTTTTCATGAATCAACCAAGGACTAAAGTTTGCCTTCTATTCAATGAATGTGAAGGTCTATGTGCAAATCATCACCTGGGTCCAGCCTGTCTTATTTCTAATGGGATTTCAGGTCCGAGCTGAATGAAATTATCTTTAAACATGTCAGCAAGTTTTATAGCAGCACTCTCATAATCGGAAGAATTTCCCCAAGCATCAGCTGGATTTAAGACCTCGCTTGGCACACCTTCGACACTGACTGGAATATGTAAGCCAAACACCAAATCAACCTGGGTGGATACTACACTCAAATCACCAGTTACAGCAGCTCTAACCATTGCTCTGGTATAAGAAAGTTTGATGCGTTCCCCCACACCAAACCCTCCTCCACTCCAACCAGTATTGACCAACCAAGTTTGGGTTCCGTATGTCTCCAATAGTTCACCCAACATCCTAGCATAGTCGTAAGGAGGTCTTGGAAGAAAAGGAGCCCCAAAGCAAGAACTGAAAGTCGCTTTTGGCTCATTGATTCCTCTCTCTGTGCCAGCCACCTTAGCAGTATATCCCGACAGGAAATGATACATAGCCTGCTCTGGTGTGAGTTTAGAAATCGGTGGTAAAACACCAAAAGCATCCGCGGTCAGAAACACAATATGCTCTGGATGCTCTCCTATTCCAGGAATTATAGCATTAGGTATATAATGAATTGGGTATGATGCTCTCGCATTTTCAGATATGCTTCCATCATCAAAGTCTGGTTGATTGGACCCATCTGACAAAACTACGTTTTCCAATATTGTCCCGACCATTTCGGTGGTTCTGTAAATCTCAGGTTCACTTTCAGGGGTAAGTCGGATGGTTTTTGCATAACAACCTCCTTCAAAATTAAAAATCCCCTCTTTTCCCCAACCATGTTCGTCATCGCCAATCAGGCGGCGTAAGGGATCAGCCGAAAGAGTAGTTTTCCCTGTTCCGGACAAGCCAAAAAACAAAGCCGAATCACCATCCTCTCCTAGGTTGGCAGAACAGTGCATCGGCAAAACGCCCTTCTCTGGTAGCATATAGTTGAGAGCAGAAAAGATGGATTTTTTTATTTCACCAGCATAGTTGGAACCTCCGATTAGGACTTCACGCTCCTTTAAGTTCACTATTATAAAAGTTCCTGAATTCGTTCCATGTTTCTCAGGATCAGCTTCAAACCCTGGTGCATGTAACACTGTGAAATCCGGATTAAAATCTTGTAACTGATCCTCTGAAAGTCTTAAAAACATGTTATGAGCAAACCAACAGTGCCAGGCATTGTGAGTGATCACACGAACATTGATACCAAGCCCAGGATGTGCACCTGCTCGAGCATCTTGGACGAACAGTTCACGCCCGCCCAAATATTGCATCACTTCCCTGCGCAGCGAAAAGAAATTCTCCTCTTCAAACGGAACATTGACTGCACCCCAATCAATATTTTTGGACGTAGAAGACTCTTTTACTGTAAATCTGTCGTTAGGAGACCGACCGCAATGGGGTGTAGTAACAGCTACAAACACACCCTGGTGAGTCAATTTTCCTTCTCCCTTACGAATAGCTTCTTTACATAATTGAGAGGGAGGGAGGTTTCGATATACATTGTTAGACTCAAGCAATCCAGATAGACTTCCCTCTAATCTGAACTGTTGATCTGTTGTCGATTGTTGCTCTTTATCCTCTGTCGCCATGTACAGTATTCCCCATGTTAGATTGATCACCTTAAGATATAACATGTTACTTTAATCTGAGAACGAAACCCCAACAATAGATTTGAGTCGTCGGCTATTTAGCAACAAACTGGAGAGTGTCAAGCACCGTGAAAGACAGATCCTTAAAATGGCAACTTAGAACTGTTCTTTTCCTCCTTGTTCTTGCCGGTTTTAGTGCCCCGCAGCTTGTATCTGGACAAATGTGCCCTGAAGGACCCATCACGTCTATTACCATAGTCAGCAAACCCGTTTTCGATGTTGACACCCCTCCTGAAGAACAACTCAAACCTCCTCCCAGGTTTTATAGGTTTGCAAATTGGTTACACGCTGAAACCAAGGAAAGCTTCCTGAAACAACAACTTCTTTTCAAAGAAGGGGATTGCCACAGTCAATTCATGCTTTCTGAATCCGAAAGAAGACTCAGAGAACTAGATTTCTTGGCCTCCGCCAGTATAAGAAGCTTTAACGAAGCTGACGGCTCCAAACGGATTCTAGTCGAAACTCAAGATCGATGGACTTTCCAACTAAGTCTGGGTGCCAGCCTGGAAGAGGGATTCGAATTCACTGGAGGCAGTGTCGCCG
>DUCW01000225.1:389-855 GCA_012959595.1 Gemmatimonadota bacterium | reverse complement strand
AAAAATCTCTTTGGTCAAGGCTTAGCTATTCGAGGATTCTACCGGAAACTCCGGGAACAAAAAGATGTGGGAGCTGGGATCGAATCAGAACGTTTACTCGGAAGTAACTGGGGGACGAAACTTGAAGGCGGAGAAACCCGAATAGGAACTTTTTTCGAACAAGACTTTTCTTATCCTTTCTTAGCTGAAGTCGGCCGTATTTCTACAAAGCAGTCAATCCTGTTGCGTGAAGACGCTTTTGCATACTTCTTACCAGATAATCAAGGTTATTCTCACGCTCTCCAACCACTCAGACAAAAATCGGGGGAGATAAGTGTAGCAGGAAGATCTGGCCGGCCTGGAAGATGGACACTTTTCGGAGTCGGCCTTTCAAAACAGGAACTTAGCTTCGACAACTTTTCGACGGGACCCGAAGTGATCCGAGATCGGGATTTTTCAGCTTTTGAAAGTGAAACGGTCAAAACTG
>DUCW01000225.1:0-379 GCA_012959595.1 Gemmatimonadota bacterium | reverse complement strand
TTTTCAGCTTTTAAAAATGCCCCCCGCCACATCAGTCAAGAATTACACAACCAGACTCAGAATCAATCCTCTACCAGAATAAATTTCATTTGGGGACAAAGAAACATTCACTTCCAAGAGCGGCAAGGCCTGAATGGCTTGAAAGGATCCCTCGATATCCCTCTAGGGATAGAATTAGACTTGACCGTTGGAAAAAGTATGGATTTTCTGGCTTCGAATAACACAAAAATTGAAAAAGACCTGTTCTTTCGATTCCGTGGATACGGAGCAATAGCGGGGAGAAGGTGGATTCTGTCCTCATCTATAAACTTACAGGGCCGTAAACTGGAAGATACACCTCAATCGAATTGGAAAGACGTCTTAGGAGAATTCGACCTTT
>DUCW01000224.1 GCA_012959595.1 Gemmatimonadota bacterium | reverse complement strand
CCAGACCAGTTCCAGCACCGATTTGTAGAAGGATTTGGAATGCTTGCATGGCCGATTGCAGTTGGAGTGCTACGATGGATGATATCAACATCAGTCCTAAAGTAGAGAATCGTCCCACTTGGACATAGTGTTTTTCTTCACGGTTTGGGCAGTAAAATCGCCGATAAACATCGTCTACAAGATATGAGGCGCCCCAGTTCAGGTGGGTGCTAATCGTGGACATGTAGGCAGCTATTAGCGATGCAACGACCAGTCCCAAGAGGCCGTGTGGGATGAAAGTCAGCATTGCAGGGTATGCCATGTCGTGACCAAGCACGATTTCGTCAACATTGGGAAAAGCCACGGCTAGATCTTCTATAGTTGGATAAATAACTAATGAAGCTAAGGCTACCAAGATCCAAGGCCACGGCCTAAGGGCATAGTGAGCAACGTTGAACCACAAGGCAGCTTGGAGAGCATTTGCTTCATCTTTTGCGGCCAGCATACGTTGTGCTGAGTAGCCACCGCCTCCAGGTTCTGCCCCAGGGTACCAGGTGCTCCACCACTGAACTGCGATAGGAACTATTAGAATGGCTATTGCTTCGCTGGGGTTCGAAAAGTCTGGTAAGAAGGAAATTTTATCCGCTACTACGGGATTATTCATGAGTCCTGACAATCCACCCACTTCAGGAATTTGTAAAGCATAAAAGGCAGCGAGTACTGACCCAATCATTGAGATTCCAAATAACAGTAAGTCTGTCATTAGAATACCTCTTAATCCAGATGTTGCCGAGTAGATTAAGGTTACAGTTCCAGCGATGAGAACGATCGTATATTTGTCTATACCTAACAGTACCTCTCCGAGTTTGATTGCAGATAGAGTCACTGATGCCATGATCATGACATTGAAGAAGATTCCCAAGTAGATTGCTCGAAAACCTCTTAGGAAGGCAGCTTTTTGACCGCTATATCGAAGCTCGTAGAATCCTATGTCTGTTAGTACTTCTGAGCGCCTCCACAGTTTGGCGTAAAAGAAGACAGTGCACATGCCTGTGATGACAAAAGCCCACCAGATCCAGTTTTGACTAACCCCACCGGTTCGGACTAAGTCTGACACAAGATTAGGTGTATCACTTGAGAACGTTGTTGCAACCATTGATGTTCCAAGCAACCACCAAGGCATGGAACGTCCTGCTAGAAAATACTCTTCTGTATTGATACCTGCTTTTCGGACACAGATTAAACCTAGAGATATTACGGTAAAACCATAGAGGGCTAAAACACCCCAGTCTAAGAGGGAAAGTTGCATGTGTGTTTTAGGATAGTCCCTGTTTTTGATGTTCTGACTAGAAATGCAGGTGCATTTTTCTAGTGGGCAAGAATTGTTATGTGCTAGAGTGCTAATGTACAATCCATCTCCAGATTAGTACAATGAGACCGTTAGCTGATCGGTTCTGACGTTGGCCTGCATATTTAAGGCCGTGGCAAAATTAGCAGCCCAAAAGATGCTACCTGTCAGGAAAGGAGAGATAGGATGGTCCCAAAAGACTTTAAGGTTCTAGTCCTATCAAAAATTCAAGAGGAATTGACGATGAGATTATTAGTGATTTATATCATGATGTTTGCTGTTTTTGGTTGTGCTAATATGTATCAGCCTGACTTTGGTGCGTCTGAAGAATCTGCCCAAGAAGCCAGATCTTATGTTGCACCCAGTGTTGCGTCCAGATCTCCAGGAGATGCCAGTGTTCCTCCATTCAGTGGGGCTGTGCAGATTGGTCCTACTTTGTACATATCTGGAACGCTGGGGTTGGACGAGAATC
>DUCW01000223.1:1743-10552 GCA_012959595.1 Gemmatimonadota bacterium | reverse complement strand
GCCGGCGGGGGGGAGCTTGCGCGGCGCGGCGCCAGTCGCGATCAGCAGACCGTCGAAAGCGAGTGTGCTGCCGTCCTCGAGCGTGATCATGTGCGCCGTGGCATCGAGCGCCGTCGCACGGCAGCCGAGGCGGAGATCGAGCTCGAGCGCGTCGAAACGCGCGGGATCGCGCACGAGCGCGGTCTTCTCCGGCTCCCGCGGCTCCTCGTCCTGGGGAACCAGCGGCCGATTGGCCCCAACCGGGAATCAAAAGAGAACGGATGAAAGCACCCCTCGCCGACACCCTGTCCTTTGAAAAATCATCTGACACACCTGCTACTCCATTTGTCGGATCTTCTTCTCCTTCCGAATTCTGACCAATCAGAGCCCCAGGTAGCACAATGATTCCGATAAGAAGCAACAGGCAATACTGGCGGGAACGTGTGGGAATCGAACCCACCAACCGAGGGTTTAGCTCGGCAAGCTGGTTTTGAAGACCAGTGGGGCCACCAGACCGCCATCCGCTCCCTACTCTATCTCTATGCACAAGTTTCATTCACTCTGGTACGGCTATGGCATCAATCTCAATAGCAACCCCTGCTGGAAGGCCAACTTCCACCGTTGCTCTGGTTGGTCTATGTTCTCCAAAAGATTTCGCATAGATTTTATTCATCTCCCCGAAAGAACCAAGATCTGCCAAATAGACCGTCGTCTTCACTACGCAATCCAATGAACTCCCGGCAGCCTCTAAAACTGCGGAGACATTCTGAAGCACTCGAGCCGTTTGTTCTCCGATATCTCCATCCACCATTTTTCCTGTGAGAGGATCGATTGGAATTTGGCCTGAAACAAAGATAAGATCGCCGAGGCGAATCCCTTGGGAATATGGCCCTGCAGCTCCTGGAGCCTTGTCAGTGCTGATCGATTTCAGAATTGTCATCTCACTATCACTCCCAGTTATGACCGTTTGTTCACACTCTGGTTCACTATGTAAAAAGTTGATTTTCGTCCTGGGCTCTGAATACTTTTCGTCCTCTTGCTTCCATTGCCCATTTTCTCAATTTACCTTCGCTTTGTACCGTCAAATGATCCTGTAAATTAGCTGACACGCATACATGGGCAGGCAATACTCTCACCATCTCTCCTACCTTCGGTTGCCATTGACTCTGTGATAGATCGAGCACCCCATGTTCTTCAGTGAGTGCTGTCACTTTGACCTCAGGATGATCTAAAAGTACTGCGAAGACATCGCTCGAACCTCTTCTCTCCTTTGATAGGGTCTTGGATCCCGCATCGATAACTGCTTGACCCGGCACGGAAGTGCTCACAATAGTCGTGACAATGGAATAAGCCATATCATTCGAGGTGGCCACTCCTATATGTAGATCCTCCAAATCATAAAATATACAGGTACCTGAACGAATTTCTGTTAAGCCAGAAATTTCATGGCTGTTCCAAATAGTAGGAGTGGAACCACCACTAACTATCTCCGGGCACAGGCGGGACGCATCGAGACCTTCAATAATCTGATTCAAATCCTCTTGAAGTGTCCTTAAGCGGTCTGCTTGACAGTCCTCTGGCTCTCTAATGTGTCCAGGATAAAACATTATACCTTTGTACAGCACGTTTGAATTTTGTTCAACTAGTTGAGCAAGCTCAACGATCTCATCAGTTTTCTGTAAGCCAACTCTCTTCATTCCAACATCCGCTTCTACTAGAATTCTGACTGTACGCTCTGCTCGTTTGGCAGATTCGGTAACAGCTCCCAGTGTAGGGATTGAATCGATACCCATCATCAAATCGACATTTCTAGAAATGTTCATAATTCGATCAAGCTTAGATTCACCCCAAATTGGATAAGCCACTAACAAATCATCGCAGACCGTGGCCATCACTTCTGCTTCCCGAGGAGTCGCAACTGTCAATCCGATAGCTCCAGCTTCCATTTGAATGGCCGCGACCGCACGAGATTTATGTGTCTTCACGTGCGGCCTCCACTCGATTCCGTGCACATTGCAATAATCAGCAACCTTGGTTGCATTAGCTTGAACTTTATTTCGATTGACAAGTGCGAAAGGAGTCTCTACTTCACTGGAATTGAACAATTTGTACTACCTTGATTTATGGTTGTCTTGAAATCATTTCAAGGCCAATTCTAATGCACTTTCGAAATCTGGGTCTTTCTCCGCTATCGGGCCAATTCTGTTGTAGACGATAATTCCATCTGGTCCAATCAGGAACGAAGCAGGTAGTCCCACTACTGAGAATACGTCTGTGGACGCCATGGATGGATCTAGTGCAATATCATAAGTCACTGAATTATCGTCCAAAAATTTCTTTATGATATCATCCGACCTAGGAGAATCGACAGAAATTCCAAGTATCCTGAGTCCCTTGTCTTCGTATTTCTGATAGGTTTCTTGCAGGAAAGGAGTTTCCACCCGGCAGGGTATGCACCAGGTTGCCCATATGTTGACAAGTACCGTCTCACCGCGAAAATCTTCCAGCGAAACGACTTGCCCAGTTCCCATCATTTC
This sequence comes from Gemmatimonadota bacterium, assembly GCA_012959595.1. GTDB lineage: Bacteria > Gemmatimonadota > Gemmatimonadetes > Longimicrobiales > Gaopeijiaceae. Next base: position 8,036 of record DUCW01000223.1, on the reverse strand, counting down.
AGCCTGGAAATCGGGGGCCATATCTCCAGTACGGGGTACCCTCGGCAAGCTGCTACTTACATCCAAACAGCCGGCTGCCAAGATAAGACCGGCGATTGTGCATACCATCTTCCACCAGGAAATCATGCTCGCTCCATTCTAAATAAAATTACACTGTAGCCACACAACCAACAGCGACGACTTAACCAATACACTCAATGCCTCCTGTTTACTTTTATGCCTCAGTAAAAAAGCTAAGGACACATCAACTGGATTAAATGATAAAACAACTTATTTGGTTTAAAACCCCTGCACCAGGAAATGACACCACGGTGTTGCGGACGATTTTGTTATAATGCCGACAAGACTCGTACATATCCTATCCTTCTTGGACAATATTTTTACATACGGAATCACTACGTGTTGGATTACCTTGATCCAAGGACCTTCCCTGGAAATTAATGGTACAATCTTCTACAGTATCCCTTCAGGCACAAATAGTTATATTTGAACCGATCCTAAAACCACTCAGGAGTTTTAGAGTATGCGCAACCTAAAACCAAACATGGCGCAGGCTGGATTAGGCCTTCTTTTAAGTCTTCTCCTCCTTACCGCTCTATCTCCTCTGCCTGGTGCCGCTCAGTATTTCGGCCAGAACAAGGTCAACTACGAAGACTTCGACTTCAAGATTATCAAGACACCGCACTTTGATGTCCATTTTTACCCGGAAGAAGGAAGTGCTGTAGAAGATGCAACTAGAATGGGTGAACGCTGGTATGAACGATTAGCTCGCCTCTTCGAACATGAATTCGAAAAACCGAAGCCCATAGTTCTATATGCTGATCATCCAGATTTTCAACAAACAAACACTCTATCTGGTCGACTCAGCCAGGGTACCGGAGGCGTCACCGAAGGACTCAAGAACCGTGTAATAATGCCTCTGACAGGTTCATATTGGGACACCGATCACGTACTCGGCCATGAATTAGTTCACGCCTTCCAGTATAACATAGCCCAAAGCCGCATCGCTTCGGGGTTAAGAGGCCTGATGTCATTACCACTGTGGCTGATCGAAGGAATGGCCGAATACCTTTCGGTAGGAAGAGAAGACCCCTTAACAGCTATGTGGCTAAGAGATGCCATCCGACGTGATGACCTTCCCACTATAACCCAGATGACCAACGCCACTCGTTTTTTCCCCTACAGATTCGGACAGGCTTTATGGGCTTACATCGGTGGTACTTATGGCGACGAAACAATCGTAGATCTTTTTAGAGCGGCCCTGAGAATGGGATGGGAACCAGCCATAGAAGAAGTGTTGCAGATCACTTCAGATAGCTTGTCCATGAATTGGAAACGATCGGTGCAAGCTGAGTATCTTCCCCTCATGCAAGGAAAAAAAGATCCTGGTGAATCAGGAGCCTTGTTATTAGCCCCCTCTACAGGTGCAGGCAATCAGAACATTTCACCATCGGTGAGTCCCGACGGAAGCAAGGTCGCCTTCTTATCAGAGAAAGACCTTTTCAGTATAGATTTATTCATCGCTGATGCTCGAACAGGAGAAATAGAAAAAAAATTAATCAGTGCCAACGGCGACCCCCATTTCGATGCACTAGGTTTTATGGAGACAGCTGGTGATTGGTCGCCTGATGGAAAAGAATTTGTTTTCACTGTTACCGCACAAGGTGATAACGAATTGGCGATTATCAATGTGGAGAGTGGGAACATCACCAGGAAAATTGATCTAGAAAATATCGGTGCTATCAAAAGCCCCGCCTGGTCACCAGACGGTACTTCCATTGCTTTTTCGGGATTAAAAGGCGGTATCAGTGACATCTATACTTGGAGCTTAACATCTGGACAAGTCGAACAATTAACCAATGATAAATATGCCGATCAACAACCTACATGGTCTCCAGATCAATCCACTATTGCATTCGTTTCAGACAGATACAACGGATCTGATTTTGAGCAACTAACTTACGGAAAATCCGGCATCACTTTCCTGGACTTGAATACAAGAGAAATATCGACACTAGAACCCTTCGGTGAAGTTAAGCACATGAATCCGCAGTATGCTCCTGACGGACGTAGTATATACTTCATTTCAGACCCAGATGGCTTTAGTGACATCTATCAATTTACATTTGATAGTGGTGATTTACGCCGAATAACCAACCTGCAAACAGGTGTAAGTGGCATAACCGGAATGTCCCCCGCTCTTTCTGTGGCCAGAGACGCCGGTACTATTCTTTTTTCTGTCTTCGACAATTTCGAATTTCACATTTACAGTCTGCAGCAAGGACAGGCGGAAGCTGGTGGGGAACAGGTAAATACTTTTTCGCAGAACAGTCCCGGGCGCCTATTGCCTCCGAGTGAACCTCAGGGAACCACTCGCATCAGTAACTACTTATCTGATCCATTTACTGGATTAGTCCCTAACGATACCTATCCAGTCGAGGCTGCTGTGGACTACGATTCTTCTCTGCAACTGGACTACGTTGGACAGCCCAGCATCGGGGTAGGTACTGATAGATACGGGAACTATGCTTCAGGTGGAGCCTCCGCCTTCTTCAGTGACATGCTCGGCAACCGGTCACTCGGAGCAATGCTTATGGCTAACGGTCGAGTTAAGGACTTTGGGGGGCAGGTTTTCTATCTCAACCAGGAAGACAGACTCAACTGGGGGCTCTCCATCGGGAGAATCCCCTACCTCTATGGCTACTCGAGTTACGGTATGAGTGGTGGAGTTACAAGTATACAACAAATCACCCAGAGAATATTCATGAGTCAGGCTAGCTATCTCTTGGCCTATCCATTTTCAACTACGAGAAGGATTGAAAGCAACATCGGAGTCCAGCGAATCTCATTCGATCTAGAGCAAGAAACTTTTCAATACGTTATGAATCGTTGGAGGCCAGTCGAAAGGATCTCGCTACCCACACGTGAAGCAGTCAATCTTGCAACTGCTTCAATTGCTCTTGTTGGGGACAACTCAAATTCCGCATTTACTTCACCAGTGAACGGAGGCCGATATCGACTAGAAACTGGTTATGCCACAGGTACGAGAAATTTTCAGTCTGTGATAGCTGATGTACGACGATATTTCAGTCCGAACAATTCCATCACTTTCGCCCTTCGAGGCCTCCATTTCGGTCGCTATGGAAACAATCTGGATACCGACCGAACCACAGCTGCAATCCAGCCATACTTCCTTGGGTATGAGACTTTCATCCGAGGATACGCATATGAGAGTTTCAACGCTGATGAATGTGCAGCTTCAGCAATGGCAATGGTGGGTATGGCAGCCTCCGGATGTCCCAGTTTCGATAGACTCTTTGGCCATCGCCTAGCTGTCGCAAATGCCGAAATTCGAATTCCTGTTCTTGGGAACTCACAGTTTGGGTTCTTGAATTTCTCAGCACTACCTACTGAATTATTCGCTTTTGCCGACGGAGGGTTCGCCTGGAATGACGACAATGAAGTCGACCTCCGATTCGTACGGTCAGATACCGAGAAAGTTCCTGTGTTTTCTACTGGGGTGGGTGCGAGAGTGAACGTCTTAGGATTTATGATACTTGAGATTTACTATGCTCATCCTTTTCAACGACCCAACAGAGGGAGCCACTGGGGATTCTCAATGGCCCCAGGATGGTAGGGGCACAAACCAAAAGACACAGTCAAACTTGACCTTACCGGTCAGTTGTCTCCAAATCTTTCCTAGAAAATAGAAATATTGATGTAACGACTGGGATTTTCCTTTAAATCATCCATCAACAATCTTGCACTTTCCACCGCCTCTTTAAAGCTGTAAAACAGTTCATCATTTGTCGCCAACTTACCGAGGGTACCCTCTCCCCTGTTGATCCTTTCCAAAATCCGAGAAAGAGAGTTCATTGTAGCATCGAAATCTTTCATGGTCTCAGTAAGACCTCCGACAAGAGAATCGGCCCTGCCAACTGTCTCCAAAAGTCCTTCTGTTAATTCTGGGGCCGTATGGGCTGCTCCCGCTAGATCCTCCGCTGCAGCACTCAGAGAACCAATCAATCCTTTAATCTCTTCTCCCTCAGAGTTCATGACATCCGACAATTCCTTCAAAATGCTCTCCAAATGCCTCGTACCTTCATCAACCGACTGGATCGTTGAATCAGAAAGCAGGGCTGAAATCTGTTCCAAAGCCCTTTGACCTTTCTCTCCCAATGACTCCGTATCATCGAAAATACTTTTGGTCACTGATCCTGGGAGGACAGCCCCCTCGCCAATGTCTCCGGGGCCAAGCCCTGGAACTCTCTCCACCGTCCGAGGGTCCATTATTCCTGTGCTCACCAACTGTGCAACAGATCCTAACGGTATTCGCCACTTCCCTTCCACCTCAAGAATTATAGCTACCTCTTCCGCTCCTGGTTCTAAACTAAAATCATGAACCCTTCCAACCGGAACACCACGCATCTGTATTGGGTCTCCCTTTCTCAAGCCCATAACGTCAGTCACATTTGTAGTCACTTTATATCGACCTCTGAAAGTAGCGGGGTCAGTCAGCAAATAAAGCATGAAAACCACAGCCGCGATGCCTAGAATCACAAACACCCCTACTCTTGTTTCCTTTTTCACCAGCGGAGTAGCTACTCTATGGCTCTTAGTTTCTCTACCAAACTTTCTATTATTATCTGTAACCACTGAATACTCCCTTTCTACATTTTCTATCGAATGTCGAGGATGTCTAATGCGGCATTAGCAGCCCGACGATCGGTAAACGCTTTCACAACAGCATCCTCGCTATTTCTAAATCCTTCAGGTGATCCACAAAATCTTAGCTTCCCACCCTCTAGCATTGCAACTCTATCACACATTTCCAGACCTCCTTCCACATCATGGGTGACGAGTAGCGAAGTTACGTGCAGTTCTTCAGACAGTTGTTTTATCAGTCTTTCAATTGCTGCCGTGTTTACTGGGTCTAATCCAGTGGTAGGTTCGTCCCACAGGAGAATCTCAGGCCTGCCTGCAATTGCTCGCGCTATACCCACACGTTTTTTCATTCCTCCACTTAATTCCGCTGGGAATTTTCCCCAGACTTCTCCAGGATCTAAATTTACCAGATCCAACGATTCCCAGATTCGTTCTTGTACTGCTTCTAATCCCATTTCTTTAATCGCTCTTTCAGACAGGCCCATTTCGACATTTTCTGCGACAGAGAGTGAATCGAATAGAGCAGCATACTGAAACACATAACCGATGATATCCCTGACAGTATTTAACGTATCGGGATTCCCGAAATATACCGATTCTCCGTTGATAAGAACATCGCCCCGATCTGGAACGATTAAACTTAGAGTAGTCTTCAAAAGGACACTTTTACCTGTTCCAGAAGGACCGAATAAAGCGAACATCTCACCAGAATTAACCGATAAATCAATACCCGATAGGACCGGAGTATCGAATGCTTTCGCTATCCCTTGGTATTGTATAGCAATTTTTTTTGTGAGCTCAGACAAATTCAACCCTATTGTAAGAAAAGTGGGGGAAACATCGCGTCAATAACCAAGATCGTAAGAATCATTAGGACCACTGACTCTGTAGTGGTTCGTCCTACTCCTTCGGCTCCTCCCCTTGTCCTCAAACCCATATGCACAGCTATCAAGGGGATCGCTATTCCAAAAAAGAAAGCCTTCAAAAGAGAATAGAACATGTCGTAAGAGTGCCAAAAAAGCCTGGCACCATAGAAAAATCTCTCTGCACCTAAACCCAAAGTATATTGAGCAGATACCATTCCAGTTAATATTCCGACCATATTCGCCAGTGCAACCAGCAGTGGCATAGAGATCATCATGGCTAAAACTCTGGGAGCCGCTAAAACCTCTACCGGGTCACGACCAACCGAATAAAGAGCATCTATTTGCTCGGAGACCTTCATAGTACCCAGCTCAGCAGTAATCCGTGCTCCCACTCTTCCGATCATTACGATAGCGGTTAACACTGGACCCATTTCTAGTATTACACTTTCTACCACAATAGATCCCATAATGTAGACAGGAAGACTGCTCTGCATCTGGTAGCCACCTTGTTGGCTGGTCACGATTCCCACAAGTCCTGCTGCCAACAAAACTATTGGGACACTCTGGATACCTATTAAATATACTTGTCTGAAAATTGCCTTCGAAGAAACTCGAAGGCGAATCGAAGCCAAGCTCAAATCAAAGAACAAGAGCCCAATTTGTCCCGCATGCTCTGCCAACAGATTAACTTTCTGGGCCAAAGCTAATGAAGGGCCACGGGCAAAACTGAATTTCATATTTACTTAACCAGGATGTCTTGTG
>DUCW01000223.1:551-1721 GCA_012959595.1 Gemmatimonadota bacterium | reverse complement strand
TTTCAGTAACATCATTTGTTGTTCCATATATGGCTTAGGATTGAACTCAAATTCCCCTTGGAACTTAACTCTTAAGTACTTTATAAGTATAATTTCATAGATAGGAGTGGAAATACAATGTGCCTAAATAATAGTAAAATATCTTGGTTCTTATTAGTCCTTGTTGTTTTTCTTAGATCTCCATCGTTAGCCCAAGAGAGATCTGTGCTAGATGAAGTCCAGGAGATAATGGCCAACAACAGTGTCCAAGCAGCATTTGAATACCTCGACACACATGACGCGGAAACCCTGGAAACACTCATAACTCTGACTGAAATTCCGGCGCCTCCCTTTGCCGAAACCGAACGAGCACTTGCATTTCTAGAAATGCTCAACCTTGCTGGAGTTGACAGCAGTTACATTGATGAAGTAGGCAATGTCATAGCCCTTAGGAAAGGGTCTGCCCCGAACGCAAGTACTTTGGTGATCTCCGGACATCTTGACACTGTCTTCCCAGAAGGCACAAACGTTCAAGTACAGCAAATAGGTGATACTCTGAGGGCTCCAGGTATAGGAGATGACACTCGAGGTCTAGCAGTACTCCTAGCTATACTCAAATCTATGAACAGCAATAATATAGAAACTGAGCAAAATATTCTTTTCGTGGGAACTGTAGGAGAAGAAGGGTTAGGGGACCTCAGGGGTGTCAAACAGCTTTTTACTGAAAGCGACTGGACAATCTCAAGCTTCATATCAATAGACGGCACCAGCGACACCCGGGTGACACACCAGGGCCTTGGATCACATCGTTACTTAGTTACCTTCGCAGGGCCGGGTGGACATTCCTGGGGTGCTTTCGGCTTGATCAATCCAGCCCACGTCTTGAGCCGTGCCGTGTACTATTTTGAAATAGCAGCCGACACCTATACCCGAGGTGGACCCAAGACAAGCTATAATATCGGAACCCTGCAGGGAGGAACCTCAATCAACTCCATCCCGGCAGAAGTATCTATGCAAGTAGACATGCGATCTGAAAGCCAAGAACGGCTTATCCAAATAGACAGTATATTTCACAGGTCGATAAACAGGGCTGTCCAAGAGATGAACCTGAACCGCAGGAATGGCCCTCCCCTAGTCGTTGATATCAAGTTGATTGGAGATCGACCTTCGGGTGAGACCGACTCCGGAGAA
>DUCW01000223.1:0-354 GCA_012959595.1 Gemmatimonadota bacterium | reverse complement strand
ATGAAAACGGTTCGAGAGGGATCAAACGAGCCCTGTTAATTTTGTTAGCTCAAGCTGGCTTGGCACCCTTGAGCTAGCAAAATTAATCCGATAGGGCCGCGATAAATTTTTTGTACCTTGTTTCTTCAAATATCTCAAGGGCCACGTCTTAACGGAAGCAAAGGAACCGAATCACCTGGTGCTACATACCAGCCTTCGTATCTCTGGTATCTTTGTAGATAATCGCCACCAGGTACACTCTTCCATGTTATTGCTTCGCTGGGAAGTAAATATACATCGCTATCATCCTCAAGTACTGGAGGAAAAAAAACACTACCCCCAGCGTTTTCCAGTGGCTCTGGTGTTTTAAAGGAC
>DUCW01000222.1 GCA_012959595.1 Gemmatimonadota bacterium | reverse complement strand
ATTCCACTAGGAAAGCTAGCATACTCCAGCCATCCTAGCCAGATAAAGCAACCCCCAACAATCCCTCAGAAAAGGGTTTTTTCATCAGTAAGGAAGTAAATAAAGGGCAGCAGCCAAAAACGGGAATAGAAGGATCATCATTGTTATTGCATATCCAAACATGTCTCTAGCCTTCAGACCGGTGATCGCGAGTAAGGGTATCGCCCAAAATGGATTTAATAAATTGGTATGTGCATCTCCTACTGCGTAAGCAGCAATAGTTTGGCCGTGTGGTATTCCAAGTTCAGCACCTGCAAGCATCATAGGACCTCCAACTATGGCCCATTCGCCTCCAGCGGATGGGACGAAAATATTCAGGACTCCACCTGTCAGCCATGCCGTCACAGCAAAGGTCTCTTCGGTAGCAATGGAGAGCAAAGCTTCCGTCATGCTAGCGACTAAACCTGTTCCTGTCATGATGCCAATAATTCCGGCATAGAATGGAAACTGGAGGATCACCCCAGCACTTCCTTTCACAGCATCATTAAACTCTTTCTCGTATTTAGCAGGACTCAAGTACAAGGCCATACCAGTCATGATGAAGCCAAAGTTAAAGACGTTCAGATCTAAAGCTCCGAAGCCATCTATAATGAAGGCTCGCAGGAAAATCCCTAGTCCTACCAAGGCTAGAAAACCACCGAGAATTTTTGAATTGTCCAACCGGTCAGAAAGTGTGGGCTTTGTCTCTTCCTTCTGTCCGTTGTCTACAATTTGGTCATCAAGATCCAGATAACGCTCAATGCCTTTGCAGTTAGCAGCTGGAGGAGCAAGCAAGTACATCATCAAAGATGCATAAGCCATTGAAAGAACTGTCAAAAGTAGTGGGTAAGAATGGAAAACCCATTCGGTTGCCGGGATGACCCTGTCGACAATTCCTTGAAGCATAAAAACATTGCCGTCGGTGGCCTGTAGTAGCCCTGCAGAACTCGAAAGACCCCAACCCCACGTCAGGCTCATCCCCATATAGCCAGCTACTGCCAAAAGTGGATAGTGAACGGCCATTCCTTTTTTTGCAGCCGACTTACCCATTTCTCGGGCAAGGATAGCGCCGAAGATGAGCCCTAACCCCCAGGATATCCACCCCACAATCATTGATCCAACCCCCACAAGAACTACCGCCTGGCGACCATTCTGGGGCAAGGCAACCAATCGTGTAATCCCGGAAAGTACTTTAGGGTGGTACGCAACCACGAATCCCGTCACTAATATTATCACCATTTGCATCGCGAACTGAAGCAGGTTCCAAAATCCACCATACCAAGCCAGTGCTACGTCAGCTGGACTTGAGCCCTCAGAGAAGAAAGCCGCTAAACCTGCCACATATGTGAGTATTATTGCAAAAACAAATGGACTCGGCATCCACCGCTCAACTCGATCGGCAACGGCTTCTCCAAACCGCTGGACCCAAGTTAGCTCAGGATCAACAGAGCCTCCCCGAGATGAATCGCTCAGTGATTCAAATGCCATCGAAATCTTTCAAACCTGGCTTTCGGGACGCATCCTTTGGACGTTCATTATTGACTGGAGGTTTATTCGGTTCGTCTTCCTCTTCGGTAGTTACCCTCCAAAGATCTATCTCTCCTGCCCGTGGACAAGAATCTCCAGTATCCAAAAAATGGGTATGAAGACATTCTAAGGTGGATCCCAAGTCTTGTAACAGTTCCACGGTCTCAGGAAAAGCCACTCTAGTAAAGAAACCTGCCCGACCACCTCGGGCCATATCAGCTGTCGATTGGCCTAAACGGGTTATCACTGTTACATCACCAC
>DUCW01000221.1:1221-10924 GCA_012959595.1 Gemmatimonadota bacterium | reverse complement strand
GGGACATTCAAGAGAATACAGATGCGACTTTTGAAATTACAGCTGTTGATTTAATAGACACTCCTATTGTTGGAGCAGATGTTCTAGGCCTTGATAACGATTTGGGATCACTGGAGCCAGAGAAACTGGCGGATCTGGTGGTCTTAGATGAGAACCCACTAGAGGATTTACACAATACTAATACAGTACGTTGGGTTATGAAGAACGGCCGGATTTACGAAGGCGACACCTTAAAAGAAATATGGCCTGAACAGAGAGCCCCCCAGGGTTTTTACTGGCAGTCCCATGACATCATGCCTGAACGAAGGAAGACTGGGAATGACTAACTGTCATGTCTAATTGAGTCTAGTTTTTAAACTTTTTACCATTCGATGTCACCCTTCTGGCTGGTGTCGATATCCTGACCATCTTTATCGTTCAGCAATACGGATTCGATTTGTTGGTAGAGGAATTCTTTGGATTTTGAGTCACGAGGATCTAGGCCATAATGGTTGATGAGAAGGGTCTGGTGTGTCAGCCATTCATCCCAACAACCTGAGCATATCTGACCGTAGATTGTCCCCCCCAATTCATTACGAAAGGGTGGCTTGGCAAGTTTCGTTTTATCTTTTTTACAGCGTTTACAAAGAATGGTATCCGTCATAAGGTCGGACTCGCTTGCTTCTGTAAGCCTTGAAGTTTTAAGTGAACTCTTGTAGCCGTTGTTATTAGACTCCACCGAATAAGAGGTTAAAGATATAAGATATATTTACCCTAAAGGGTAGTTTTGAAAGGTGTAGTCATTTGCGGGCTAGGGTTGAGTGTGCAATAAAGGGCAATGAAAGGTATTTCTATGTTGAGCAAAGAACAGTTAGAACACTTTGAATCAAGGTTGCAGGAAGAGAGAACTAAGGCTCTCAAAGCTCTGGGACGTTTCGGAAGGAGAACAAAACTCGACAGAGAAGTTATGGATTCGGATTTGTCTTCCTACACTGACCATATGGCTGATCAGGGTACTGAAGCTATGGAACGAGAGAAAGCAGCTCTTTTTGCTAGCAAGGAAGGGAGATATATCTATCGATTAGAAAGAGCTTTAAAGAGGCTTTATTCTGATCCAGATAAATTTGGGTTGTGCCAAACTTGTAGTACTGAAGTCGCTTTTAAGCGTCTAGATGCTCTCCCGCACGCACGCTATTGTATCGATTGTAAACGTCAAGAAGAAGCTGGGGTGTAGTTTTGAAAAAAATTAGGCATGAGGGGAGTTCAGACAGAAGAATTATTTCTAAGGACTTCCAAAATATCATCTCCAAAATTTTGAATGTGCCATTTACGGACTCCTTTTATTCTAAGGAGATCATCAGGACCATTAATTCGACTAGTGGCGATGTGGCTTAGCAGTGCGTTGGACATGATGCTTCCTCTAGCAATTTTGAATTGGTTCGCCATCTGATTGCGGATTAACTTTAATTCGTCCAAAGTTTTTTCTTCTTTCAGAGACAGGCGGGGTCGTCTAGGGGATGTCCTTATGGGATAGCCAGTCAATTGATTGGCTGGCAGACTGTCGATTCTCTCTAAATCATTGAGGAGATTTTTCCCGAACTTTTTGAGAACCTTTGAGGACATCCCTTTGACCTTACTGATGGAAGAGAGCCCGTACGATCCCAGTTTTGCAATTTCCAGGAGAACAGGGTCGCCCGCCACTCTAAAATGAGCACGGTCGGTCTTTCTGGCGATAGTGTCCCTCCAATTACAGGCTGTTCTAAGGCGTTCAATTTCTCTATCAAGTAGGTGTTTTGAACCTTTGATTCTGAGCACAGGGTCCAAATTTGGTTCTGGATTCCAGCGCAAATCTGCCAAGGCTCGAGATTCTTCGGTTGCCCAGGATAGCCGGTCGAGATCCCGAAGTTTTTCAATGAGTAAGTCGCTTAATAGACATAAGTTTTGAGTATCTGCCGTTGCATATTCTAACATCTCATCTGAAAGTGGTCGACTGGCCCAATCTGCCTTTTGGTATTTTTTCGATAGCTCTATACCAAGGTATTTGTTTAGAAGGGCAGCCAATCCGAGTGAAGGTTCGCCAACCAAAGAAGCCGCAATCTGAGTGTCGAATAAGTTGACGGGGAAGATCTGGAGGTCTCTATGTAAGAGCCGGAGATCAAATGCACCTCCATGTAAAACAAGGAGTATGTTGGGGCTTTGGAACAAAGGCCGGAGTGTATCGGTTGGGTCGACTAAAAGAGTGTCTACAAGAAAGGTTTTATCCCCCGAGGTTATCTGTAATAGACAAACTTGATCGGAATAACGGTGAAATCCTGCTGCTTCGAGGTCTATAGCAAACCGATCTTGTTCACTGAGGGCTTTCGATAGGTGCCAGGTATCTTCTTGGTTGTCGATTAGTTGGACTGACATTGTACTGCAGGTTGGCCTTTCCAGGGCGGGAACGCAAGTAACAATGATCCGTCTAGGCTTGCTCCAGTCACTCTGTGGGTCCAGCTTTAGGGTCAATATTCATTATATCAATCTAACTCAAAATCTAGTCAGGAACGGATGCGTCGTACAAAAATCGTATGCACAATAGGCCCCTCGACTTCGTCGACCTCAGCCATTCATGCCTTGATCGACGGTGGGATGGACATAGCACGTATCAATATGTCACATGGGGATCATGAAACACATGCCGAAACGATAGCATGTCTCCGTCGCACTGCTGAGGAATTAGGAAGAAATCTTGGGATACTAGTGGATCTTGCCGGTCCTAAGGTTCGTGTCTGTGGTTTGAATGAACCAATAGTCCTCGAATCTGGTCAGACTGTTACGATTGCGAAGGAGTCCTCCGAACATACCTCTGACATATCGGTGACATCTTTTGAGTGGTTCGAAGCACTGACACCAGGAGATCCGGTTCTACTGGATGACGGGGCATTGGAGCTCTCTTTTGTTGATTGTGTAGAATCCATGGCAGTGTTTGAGGTTGTACGTGGAGGGGTACTTACTGAAGGTAAAGGGGTCAATATACCGAACGTTAGCGTTGAGGCCTCTTCATTGACGGAAAAAGATTTGGTCGACCTCGAGTTCGCATTGGGGAAAGATGTGGAATATATAGGACTTTCATTTGTGCTAAGTGCGACTGACGTTCTTCGCCTTAAGGATAAGATTTCTGGGAAAACTCTTATTGTTGCAAAAATCGAGAAAGCGAAGGCTATGGAAGGCTTAGCTGGGATAGTAAATGCTGCAGATGCTCTCATGGTAGCCCGGGGAGATTTGGGTGTAGAGTTGCCTTTTGAGAGAGTCCCTAGGGCTCAGAAGCGAATAATTCGTTGGGGAAATTTTGTTGCACGCCCAGTTATTACCGCTACACAGATGCTAGGATCGATGATCGACAATCCTAGACCAACAAGGGCTGAGGTCTCAGATGTAGCTAACGCCATACTGGACGGTTCGGATGCCGTGATGCTGTCCGGAGAGACTGCAATCGGGCAGCATCCGACTAAAGCATTAGAAGCTATGGTTTCAATTATTCAAGACGTTGAGTGCAGTGGTTTCCTTGACCAGGGTCCATTTTATGCAACTTTTTCGGGAACTCACGAGCGAGGAGGAGCGACACCGAGGGAGCATGCTGTTGCTTCGGCTACGGTAGAGGTCGCAAGACAGCTGAAAGTTCCAGCGGTTATTGTGATTACCCATAGTGGTTTTTCGGCGAGATTGGTCTCGAGTTATCGCCCCAAGGCACCGCTGTTTGCTGTTTGTACTGACAGCTATACCTGTAGGCAACTTGCTGCAGTCTGGGGGGTTTACCCAATTCTTGCCGAAGGTGTAGAGGTTAGTTATGAAGCACTTTCCCAGTTTGGTAAAAATGTTGTTCTTGAAAAGAATTTAGGTGTGTCAGGCGATTCGATTGTGATAACTGCCGGTGTTCCTTTTAATATCTCAGGAACTACTAATACCATGCTGGTCGAGGTTCTTTAAAACCAATGAAACTAACATTCCTTGGGACAGGGACTTCTTTCGGAGTTCCTGTTGTGGGGTGTGATTGCCGTGCGTGCGTATCAGATGACCCGGCTGATAACCGCTCCCGACACGGTGCTTTATTGGAACTGGAAGAAGGGAATTTACTCATAGATGCCCCTCCAGAACTGAGGATACAGTTGTTGGCAACACGAACAACTAGAGTCGATGCGGCGTGGTTCACTCATGATCATGCAGATCATTGTCATGGAATAGATGATTTGCGGGCTTTTACTACAAGGGATCGACCTCATATTCCAGCTTATGTGCCCGATGTATACGAGAATCAGTTTAGAACCCGATTTGGTTATATTTTTGACGACAATTACCAACCTCCGAGGGGTACTATTAAACCACGGATTGAATTATTTCCATTCCATCCTCAAACTTCCTTTAAGATCTTAGGTCAACAGTTTTCTCCCGTTTCTGTTCCACATGGACCTCAAGATTCCTATGGATTCCGTGTGGGAAACTTAGGATATGTAACCGATGGAAAATCACTGCCAGATGAAGCCTTAGAGGTCCTTCAGGGGGTTAGTGTCCTGGTACTCAACGCTCTTTGGTTTGGTCGTCCACATCCGACACATTTCAATGTTGAAGAGGCAATTGAAGCCGCTGGTTTAGTTGGAGCACAAAACACTTTTCTTACCCACATAAGTCATAAGGTCACACACCGAGAGTTGATCGAAAATCTACCCGCTAACGTGCGTCCTGCCTATGATGGATTAAGTGTGGAGATTCCAGAATGAGTACTGTCTTAGATTATGCAGAAATGTTGGCTGTAAATTTGGAGGTCAACGGAATTGAACCCGAGAGATTGAAAGCAGATTTGGCTCAAAAATTCCAACTGACGCATAAGGCAATTAAAGAAGTATCGATTTCAAATGGCATGGGTTTTCTAGACCTGGATAATACCCGTAGCAACTTGAACCATATTGAAGCATTGGCTGAAAAGTACAGGGAACGTTTTGGTACAGTAGTTGTCGTTGGGATAGGCGGCTCTTCTCTCGGCGTTCAGGCGGTGTGTCAGGCTCTTCTGGGAGAATCCTGGAATTTGAAGGATGATAAGTCACGCCGGCATTGTCCGAAGGTTTACTTTCTCGACAATCTAGATCCAGTGAGTACACGTGAATTATTGGAGATTATAGACATCGAGAGCACGTTTTTTAACGTGGTAAGCAAGTCTGGATCTACTGCTGAGACACTGGCTCTTTATGCAATCATTGAGGATTTAGTTAGGGAGGAAATGGGTTCGGACAAGGTGCCCGAACATTTTCTTTTCACAACAGATCCATCCGTAGGAGTACTTCGTTCAATAGCTGAGGCCAAAGAAATCCCCAGCCTAGAAGTTCCACCTGAAGTAGGAGGTCGTTTCTCCGTTCTATCTCCAGCCAGTTTATTTCTAGGGGCTCTAGTTGGCTTGGACGTCAGGCACATTATAAAAGGTGCGACGACTGCTAAAGATCAATGTAAAACACCAGTTTTAGAGAATAACAAGGCTGGCATGATTAGTACTCTTCTTTATACGGCGGACGTTGAGCAGAATAGGAATGTGCATGTATTGATGCCGTACTGTGATCGTCTTCAGAAATTTTCTCTCTGGTTTCAACAGCTTTGGTCTGAATCTTTGGGGAAAGCGCGGAATTCTTTGGGTGAACTAGTGAATAGCGGGCCTACGCTGCTGACGGCTCAAGGTGCAGGAGATCAACATTCGCAACTGCAGCTGTTTGCGGAAGGTCCCGAAAATAAGATTATCCTTTTCCTGACTTTGAGAGATCATGGCAGTGATGTGAAGATACCTGTCGAAACATTAGATCCAGACCTGTTTCAATGTTTATCGGAACGGGGGATAGGAGAGCTTCTCAACCTTGAGCATCAAGCCACCGTAGAATCTTTAAGAAGAAAAAATCGTCCGACCATGACTCTAGAACTAGGGAAGCTGGATGAAGAAGTCATGGGTGAATTGTTGATGTTGTTTATGATAGCTACGGTATATGCAGGTGATTTATATCAGATAAATGCTTTGGATCAGCCTGGGGTTGAGTTAGGTAAGCTGTTAACCTTTGCCTTCCTAGATCGCGAAGAGACTAGCTATTCAGATATTTTGCAAAGAGATTCGCGGTGGAGAATAGGAAATATCTGTGACGATTAGGTTTGAAGAATGCTTCATATCTATTCTTTTGTAGGTTTCTTACAATGCTTGCGGCTGATAAACAGTGAGAAGAGGAGCTAGAAAATGGATAATGAACAAGGTTCGTCTGATAAAGGTGTGGAAACCCCTAGTGGATTGGGCGTCGGATCCTTTGTCCTAGGAGCTTTGTTGGGTGCAGGAATGGCTCTTCTCTTGGCTCCACGGACTGGGGCGGAGATTCAGGAAAGGATAAAGCGAAAAGCCAAAGAAGTTCGTGAGTCGGCACAAGACAGTCTCACGGGTCAAAATCTCACATTAGAGACGCGGATAGAGGACTTACGGGATGGCATCGAATCCCAGATTCGACTTGTGAAGGATATCGTTGAATCGAGCCAAAAGGCTATCGAAGGGACGAGTCAAGAATTCGGAGAATTATTTAAAGGTTCAAAAAAAATGGAAGAAGAAGGATCAGTTCTTCCAGAAAAATTACGAATTTCAGGGGAAATTTCATTTGAGGACGACGACGAAAGTTAAACTATAGCGAGGCTGGCTGGTTGATTGTAGAAATTTGAACTGAATTTATAGGTATAAAGGTCTTTTTACTGATGAAAGTAACTATGAGAGCAATAAGTTTATTAGTTGTACTGGTGGTCTGGGGATGTCTAGGTGGAGAAATCGAGACTGGTTACAGTGAGTCTACAATCATGTCGGCTTTTCATGACTTTGAATTGGTGACTGTTGCAGAAGGATTGGTCCATCCATTTGCAATGCAGTTTCTTCCAGACGGTGATATGCTGGTGACGGAACGGCCAGGCCGTCTAAGAATAGTCAGAGATGGAATCTTATTGGAGAAACCGGTTGAGGGTCTTCCAGAAATCTTGGCCCTTGGTCGAGGGGCTGTCTCAATGGACGGGAGAGAACAGGCTGGCCTTAGAGATGTAGTTTTACATCCAGATTTCACTAATAATCGGATGCTTTATCTGAGCTTTACGGGAAGCGAAGGGGTTGATCCTTTGGGCAATCTGACGATTGTCAGGGGGCGTTTTGAGAATGATCAACTGACTGACGTTGAAGAGATCTTTACTGCCGTAGCTCCTGGTAATGGGACAGACAGAAGTTCGATGTGGGGGGCTAGAATGGTTTTCGACAAGGCCGGATATCTATTTGTAACCATTGGAGATCGACAGTGGCCCTCCGAGGGTGATTTGACTGCACATCCGGCTCAGAATCTTTCAACTCATAACGGCACAACTGTGCGACTCCACGATGACGGCAGAGTACCTGAAGACAATCCTTTTGTTGCAGTGCCAGGAGCTCTTCCGGAAATTTGGACCTACGGCCATCGGAATGCACAAGGAATCGCAGTTCACCCGGAGACAGGACAAGTTTGGCTAAACGAACATGGCCCTCAAGGGGGAGACGAGCTGAACCTGCTGCAACCTGGCTTAAACTATGGCTGGCCAGTCGTTGGTTATGGTGTTAATTATGGGACAGGACTGAGAATACATGAAGGGACCCATCAAGATGACACTGAGCAGCCAAGACACATATGGGTGCCCTCTATCGGCATTTCAGGAATGTTGGTCTATACGGGAAATCAGTTTCCCGACTGGAAGGGAGATATGTTCGTCGGGGGTCTACGTGGTCAGAGGTTAGAGAGAATTACTCTGAGTGATGGAAATGTAGTCAATGAGGAGACTTTAATAAGGGATGTGGGGAGAATAAGGGATGTTCGACAGGGACCGGACGGGTATATCTACCTAGCGGTAGATGGGGATGCTCGGGGGTTCGACGGCGACCCAACTCACCTTATGCGTTTGGAACCTGTTAGTTATGATTGATAGAACATCTTGTTGAAGAGTACTGCGAGGAGCGAGAAGGATCTAAACAACGGTTGAGGGGACTATGTTTGGTGTCCGTAAATCACTACAAGCATTTTTGAGTGACAGTTTTTTGTGTCTCGCTCAAGATTCATTGGTATGTGTGAGTTTTGAGTAAGACTAGCTCTCGGAAGGTGGTCGGCCGGAACCGGAAGGCTTTACATCAATATGAGATCCTAGATACATACGAAGCTGGAATTGTTTTGAAAGGTCCTGAAGTAAAGTCCTTACGTGCGGGACAGGTGGCTTTCAGAGATGCTTTTGCGAAAGTAGAAGACGGCGAGGTCTGGTTATATAGCCTCCACATAGCACCCTATGCTCAGGCAAATCGTGCAAATTTGGATTCTGATCGGAAACGTAAACTTCTTTTGAACAGGAGTGAAATCCGTCGTTTGTCGGCCAAAGCGGCTGAGAAAGGTCTCACCCTGGTACCGTTGGATGTTTATTTTCGGCGAGGTAACGCCAAGCTGACTTTGGGTCTAGGTAAGGGACGTCAGCTTCACGACAAGCGAGAAAAGCTCAAGAGAGCGACTCAAGATATGGAAGCTCGTAGAGCGGTAGCCAGGTATAAATGAAAGTGATTTCTTGGTTAATGTATGGCTTTTGTTTGGTTCTTGCCTTGCTTTTACAACCAATGCAATCTCTCGGTCAATCAAGAGATCATCTAATCCTAGTAGGTTCTGGAGGGGATACTGTTTCAATCGCTGTAGTTGACACCCGTGGGCACAGGGCAGTAACTCACACCGCACTGGAAGAAATAGGTTGGACGATTGAAATCGACAGCGAGGGCCTTAGCACAACTATAAGTGAAACAGAGAGGGTGCAGTTTTTCTTCGATAGCCCTTTTTTCTACTGGAATGATGAAGTCCTTCAGTTGGTTGATTCCCCAGTTCTAGAAGGGCTATTCGTCCAAATTCCTCTTCAATTTTTTCTTGATTTTGTTCCTGAACGTCTAGGGGGTGGTTACGTCATCGCGAGTGGCCAATTGTCCGGTCCAGATAAGAAGCTTGAGGCTAGTCAGGAAGTACAAATATTGGAATCAGAAACATACCCTGTATTTGATCGACGGCCCGAAATAGATGTAGTCAATGATAGAGAAAACGATGTTGATCTAAAACGGCTTGTGATAGTCGATCCTGGACATGGAGGTAAAGATCCAGGCACCATGGGTTCTGGTGGACGCCGAGAAAAAGATATTGCATTGTCTGTCAGCAGAGAATTGGTGCGGGAATTGGAAAAGGATGAAAACATAGAGGTCTATATGACCAGGGACAGGGATGTATTCGTACCGCTTTGGGAGAGAGGTGAACAGGCTATGCTTTGGAAAGAAGACCGTCCTGCCATTTTCTTATCGATTCACGTGAACGCAGCCCCAAATAGTCCTTCTGTTCGGGGGTTTGAAACCTATTTCCTCTCTGAAGCTCGCACAGAACACGAAAAAAGAGTGACTGCTAATGAGAACGCTCCTCTCCGCTTATATTCGGGAGAGGAAGACAACGGTGAAAGTCCTGACTTAGGCTTCATATTGAGAGAGCTTCGCAACCTTAATCATCAACAATGGTCGGCGAGTTTGGCCGAGACCATACAAAAACAGTTGGGAGCAATGCATCCAGGTCCGGATCGAGGAGTGAAGCAAGGCCCGTTCGCTGTGATCACTAACGTGCTCATGCCCGCAGTTTTGGTTGAGATAGGCTTTGTCAGTAATCGG
>DUCW01000221.1:0-1211 GCA_012959595.1 Gemmatimonadota bacterium | reverse complement strand
AAGAGAGGGAAATGTCGCGCTCTGAATTCCAGAGAGGGTTGGGCAAGGCTCTGGCTGATGCAGTCAGGGACTTCTATGATCGCTATCCACCCGGCCGAGAGTCGATTGGCACCGGTGGAACTTACTAAAGGATCCTGAGATGGGTTACTGGGAATATTTATGCAGATAGAACAGACGATCTTTGGGGTGTGTTTTCGTAATCCCGTATTATTGGCGGGAGGCACTTGTGGGTTTGGCGAAGAACTGGCTGATGTGCTGGATTTCGACAATCTGGGTGGTATAGTCACTAAGTCAGTGACGTATGACCCTAGGGAGGGAAATGCTGCACCTAGGGTGGTAGAAACTGGCAATGCCATGCTGAATTCGATCGGTTTAGCCAATCCAGGAGTGGAGGTGGTGCTATGAAGCTCCTTCTTGATTGATACCCTTAGGAAATCTCCAGTGTTTTCCCCACAGGATATGCTGTAGTTTCGATTGACGTCATTCTCCACTCCTTCAATTTGTCCCTTGTCAAAATGGAAAGACAAATATTGCCCAGAATTGAATTCAGGCACTGCCTGTCCATCTGAAGGCTTCAAGTAAAATGAAGTGATTTCATGGGTTTCCTTCTCCTTTTGAGTGACCACAAAAGGTTTGAATCCAATCCAACCTCCTAATGACATGCTATTATAGTATACATCAGGATATTATCTGGATAATTCAATAAACCTACCTGCCATCTTCTTATTGGCCTGGTACATTTGGTTTTCCAGGTTGATGAACAATTCAGCTAGGAAGTCATAACCTTCTTTCCATGCATCCATAATTTCAGGAGTGGCAGCATCACCCAACTCATCCTTGAAACAGAGTTTTGCCAGATGAAAAACGCGTTTTTTGCCCAAAAAATGCCAAATAATACTTCATAAAGTTACCTTGATGGCACAGAGCAGCTCCATTCCCACATATTGGTAATGTTCTGGCAGGATGTGAAAGCTCACGTGTTTATTGGCAATAACTTCCACAGCTTGGGTCAATGCAGGCAAATTGTCACAGTAATTGGCATATGCAATTACTGAATTGGCCAAGGAAGCAGCCTGTAATAATTTAAAATGTTTATCTGCACATTTGGTCGACATGACTATTGCCTGTTCTTTGTTAAATTCCCTAGCTGGGGAGAAAAATTGACCTTTCACCATCTTTATGCTGAGAAAAATCTAGTGAAGTTGACTTTG
>DUCW01000220.1 GCA_012959595.1 Gemmatimonadota bacterium | reverse complement strand
AGAGAGCCTGTCGACCGTGGAAAATTATTCAAAACATGATTTTCAAAGCCGGACAAATCCGCGAAGAAATGAGCTAACTCCGTTGCAGTGCCGTCAAACGGAAATTGGTTGATGATCTTGTCAAATGCTAGGTTTACTTTTGCGGTGGCTGGCATGAAATATGTATGCTTTGCAAAATTGGACCAGTCGATAGCCAGCTGTTGGGTCGATCTTACGCCTTCACCTGGGGTATCGTGTTTCCACGTAGAGGAATCAATTATCCCCTGTTCGAGAAGCTCTGTACCCGTCAGGGATTTAGCGGTAGGCCCAGAATTCTTAATGTCATTGATAATCTGATCGCTTGAAAACAGTATAGAACCCATTACACATCCATCCTAAACCTTGTTTCAGTATCCAAGATTGTCTCTACTCCACGATCAACGATCATAACTTCAATAGTGTAGGCTCTCCCTATTGGCAATGCTGCGGTAGGAAGATTGAAGAAAGGGCCATCATCATCGAAGCTTATTTGAGTAGAACGAGTAGAATCTGATTTTCGGAATGGGATCAACACCTTGTTCGAATCTGCATCCTTGATTCTATAATACATCTCTGGGATGGTGATCGAGGACAACTTAATGGGTTTTCTAAATTTTTCCTGTGCAAGGTTTTTATCTCTTAAAAACAACCTTATCTTAGCAGAAGAACCCCTGCGATAAGAAGATCTAACGTTTTTAACGGAAACTCTAAAGTCTCTCTGACTGAGATTTACCAAATTCTGTGGAGAATTAATAGTCAAACTTCCCGAATAGAAGCGAGTGTTCTTATATAAATCGTACCACTGTTCGCCAAACGTAACAGAGCCGCTGGCATAAATCAAGTCTGCCAGTGAGGCCGTTGTAGAGGTCACATAAACGGCACTTGAATCTTTTGAACTCATTGCAAAACTGGCTGAATAAATACCAGTGTGAAAATATCCATTCTTCTGGTGTTGACTTGCGGTAACCTGAAAAGCAAAACTACCAGTAGTCAAACGGACCAACATCGAATTGGAGCCCGTTATCGTCCTTAACGAAGCATCGTAAACTACGTTGGCTGGTCGATTGTGTTCATAAGTTCTCAAAAAGATGGATCCAGTAGAATTAAACTCAAACATTTTGTGATAATCTACAATTGAATCATCATACTCTATCGTGATATTGGGACGAAGGTTTGGATTTCTAGTGTGACGACTAGCAAATCTTTTTACGAATCTTGTACTGGTGTCTGTTTCTTCTGATGTCTTAAATCCAATACAAAATCCCAAGCTACCAGTAAATGTTGGTAAGAGACCACACATGCTGGCACTCACCAAATTCGTAATATCTATGGATAAATCTTCTGTTCCATTTTTGAAGTATTGGGACTTATATAAATTTACCTGGGAGCTCGTACCCGCAAGGGTTCCTGATCCAATGATGTCAATATCAGTACTATTCAAGAGACCAACAGCTCGAGATCCCGAAGTGTTCCATAAATAGGAATTACCATATCTATAGGAAGCTGTGATAAAGTTGGCCGAATCTAAATCGTTGAAAGTTGAAAGATCCTGGCCGCGGCCTTCATCAAAGCTTCGAGAAAGGGGGTAAACTTCTAGGGTGAAATCAGAAGGAGCAACCGAGGTTCCTTGTACATCAAAAAGATTTAACGTGCACTTAAAGTTTCCAGAATCAAAGGAAACCTTGTCCTTTAGCGACGATGAAATATCATTAACGTTAAAGGATACTAGAGCTCTCGATATTTCTATCTTTGGATCACTGTTCCCAATCTTGGTCTCATCATACAATTTAAACAAATCTATCGTTGAAGCCAGACCTGTGTTTGCGTCAGTAACTCGATAGCCGC
>DUCW01000219.1 GCA_012959595.1 Gemmatimonadota bacterium | reverse complement strand
AGCGGCGGCGGCCTGGAGATCTGAGAGTCGAGAATTAGTGCATGATCCTATGAAAACTCTGTCTACTGAAACTCTTTGAATGGGAATTCCAGGTTCAAGATCCATGTAGGAAAGAGCTCTTTCCATGGCATCTCTGGTTTCAGCCGAGTCTGCTTCCTGTGGGTCTGGAATGGATTCGGTAATCGGTATCGACATTCCAGGGTTGGTGCCCCAGGTGACACATGGTTCCAATGATTCAGCGTCAATCTCTATAATGCGGTCAAATACACTTCCTTCATCTGAAGGTAGGTTCATCCAGTTGTCGATTATCGAATTGGGATTGCCAATGTTACTTAGTTCTATTCTCTCCATTAGGTAGTTGATAGTTATATCGTCCGGGGAGATCATTCCAGCTCGGGCTCCAGCTTCTATGGACATGTTACAAACCGTCATGCGTTCTTCCATAGAAAGAATCCTGATGGCATCTCCTGTGTATTCGATCACGTGTCCCGATCCACCATCAATTCCAATCCTAGCAATGATGCCTAGTATTAGGTCTTTGGCGGACACTCCACTTCTCAGGTTGCCGACTAATTTAATTTGCATGGATTTGGGCTTATCCATAGTAAGACATTGTGTCGCTAAAACATGTTCGACTTGTGAGGTGCCAATTCCGAAGGCTAGTGAACCGAAAGCGCCATGTGTGGAAGTGTGACTATCTCCACACACGATTGTCATTCCAGGTTGTGTCAGTCCCAGTTCCGGTCCTATGACATGGACGATCCCTTGCTCGGCACTGTCTACATCATAGAGAGTGATTCCGAAGTTTTTGGCGTTCTCACGTAAGGTTCGGATTTGGTTCCTTGCGAGATTGTCGTGTATTGGGAGTGACCTGTCTGTTGTTGGAATATTGTGATCCACAGTAGCAAAAGTAAGATTGGGGCGACGTACCTGACGTTTCGCAATCCGGAGTCCTTCAAATGCCTGGGGTGATGTCACTTCGTGTAGCAGGTGCAGATCGATATAGATCAGATCAGGTTGGTTAGCCTGGCTGTGAACTAAGTGTCTTTCCCAAATCTTATCTAACATTGTTCTGGGTATTTTTCACAACCTCCTTATTTTTCTGCCGGTCGTTGTAAAATCTGGTGAGATACAGCTGATCCGATAGTTTCAGTCCCAACAGTAGCTCCTACTGTTCCTCTGACTAGGTCAGGTGTACGTAGGCCCATTTCTAGTACTGCCTCAACAGACTCCTCTATTGTTCGGGCTTCCATTTCAAGAGAATAGGTTTGCCTCAAAAGCATGGCTGCCGAGAGGATAGCGGCGAGAGGATTGGCACTTCCACTTCCTGCAATGTCTGGTGCCGATCCATGTACAGGCTCAAAGATTCCACCACCGTTTTCATTGAGACTGGCTGAGGCCAGAAGTCCGATGGATCCTACCACTGCTGCTGCTTCGTCACTCAGTATGTCTCCGAACAAATTTGAAGTCAGGAGGACATCCAGGCTTTGAGGATTCATGACCAGCTCCATCGCGGCTCGGTCGACGAACATGTGGGAACAATCGACTTTTGGGTATTCTAAGGCTATTTCAGTTACTGTCTTTCGCCATAACCTGGAGCTTGATAGAACATTGGCTTTGTCGACTGAAATGACTTTTCTCTTTCTATCCATGGCTATTTCAAAGGCAACTCTTGTAATTCTAACTATCTCATTTCGTTGGTATCTCATGGTGTCTAGAGCTACCTCACCGTCCTCCAGGATCCCAGAGGGCTCACCGTAGTAGATACCTCCAGCTAGCTCTCGTACGATCACTAAATCTGTGTTTTCAACCGTTTCTAAGGCGAGAGGCGAAGCATCAGCCAAGCAAGACAGGAGTCGAGCTGGACGGATGTTTGCGAAACATTCCAGTTCTTTCCGAAGGGCTAGAAGCCCTCTCTCAGGTCTAAGATCAGGGGGCAATTTGTCGCCACGAGGGTCGCCCACCGCCCCCAACAAGACTGCGTCGGCTGATTTACAACCTTCCAGGGTACTTTGTGGCAATGGGTCACCATGATTTTCGTATGCTGACCATCCGATGTCGTGAAAATCGACTTTCAATTCGTGGTTGAAACGTTTGGCAGTGCTACCCAGAACGTCGACTGCAAGTCTAGTCACTTCGGGTCCAACACCATCTCCAGGAAGCACTGCGATAGTCCACTTCAAGCTATTATATACCTCTCATTCGTTGGTAGTCATAAGGGGAGTTTGGTTCGTGTGTTAAGAACCCGATTGTTCGGACTTATTAAGTGCATTTAAGTAGGCCCGAGCAGCAGCGTTGACTATGTCTGTAGAAGCACCTCTTCCAGCGAATGTTTTCTCGTTGATACGTGCTTTGACATTGACGACTCCGACTGCATCACGTCCAGGGGTAGCGGCTACGATTTCGAATCCTTTGATTTTGACATGCTTACCGATAGCAACGTCGATTGCAGAGAATGTGGCATTTATTGGACCATGATCCTTTGCCACACCCTCTTTAGAAACACCACTATAAGATAGCTTTACCTTGGCTGTGGATAAGTCACTGCCGCAATTCACGTCCAGTTCCAGTAACTTATAAAACCTACTAGCACCTTTCCTTGCCCCATGGCGTAGAATGACCAGCAGATCTTCATCCAGAACTTCTTTTTTCTGGTCTGCCAGGATGGTAAAAAATTTGTAGGCTCGGTCCAGTTCTTCTTTAGTCAATTCGTGTCCTAACTCCTGATAGCGATTGTTAAGCCCATGGCGACCAGAATGTTTCCCAAGAATCAACTGGGTTCCAGGTGCTCCTACTAGTTCGGGTGTCATTATTTCGTAGGTGATCTTGTCTTTAAGCATACCGTGTTGATGAATTCCAGCTTCGTGAGCGAAAGCGTTCCGCCCTACGATAGCTTTATTCGGTTGTGGGTGAATTCCAGTTATGTGGGTCAAAAGTTGGCTTGTTTTATAAATAGATTCGGTGTTGATATCTGTGTGATGTTCTGTCAAATCTTTACGAACCTCTAGAGCCATCACAATTTCCTCTAAGGAGGCATTACCGGCTCTTTCTCCGATACCATTAATTGTACATTCAACCTGTCTCGCTCCAGAGCGTATAGCTGCCAAAGAGTTCGCTACAGCTAATCCCATATCATCATGGCAATGCACACTCACTACAGCCTCATTTAATCCCTGAACTTCATTAAATAGAGTTACAATCAGGGAGGAGAATTCCTCAGGAAAAGTATAACCGACAGTGTCGGGGATATTGATGGTGGTCGCCCCAGCTGTCAGTGCAGCTCGGACAGCTTCACAAAGAAAAGCAAGATCAGTTCGAGTTGCATCTTCAGCACTGAACTCTACATCGTCTACCAGGGATCGAGCCTGTTGGACAGCTTCAGTAATCCTATCTAAGCATTCTTCCCGACCAATTTCAAGTTTTTTTGCTAAGTGTATATCTGAGGTCGCTATGAATGTGTGGATTCTCGGCTTATCCGCAGATTGGACGGATTCTCCTGCTCTCTCAACGTCTTTAGGGTTAGCACGAGCGAGCGCGGCGATAGTAGGCCTACGAACTTTCTTGGAGATCTGGTGCACACTCGAAAAATCATCATCGGATGCTATCGGAAATCCAGCTTCTATTACATCTACACCCAAATCGTCAAGTTGCATAGCCATGCGTAATTTTTCTGCAGTAGACATGGTGAAGCCAGGAGATTGCTCTCCGTCTCTAAGAGTGGTATCGAAAACCTTGACTTTGGCCATAGCTAACGGGTTCCTGTCGATTCTTAAGCATCTTAGTTGGATTTTCCCTGGTCAATAAGGTATCACGGTTTCCGTATTTTGGTCAGGGTCATTGCTAATTCCACCATTTAAGATGGAGTACAGGGATCAGGGGAGTTTCCTGCTTATTTGTGCTATACTTGGATGAGTGGTTTATGCGAATAGGAGAATGGGATGAAAATAGGATTAGTGGGCTTTGCTGGATCCGGGAAGACAACCGTTTTTAATGCTATGACTGGTTTGGATATCCCTGTTGGTTTTGGTGGAAAAATGAGGATGGGTTCGGTACGGGTTCCCGATGAAAGGGTGGACAAGTTGAGTGGCCTTTTTGAACCGAAAAAGACGACCTATGCTGAGATTACGTTTTGTGATATTCCTGGAGAACATGGAGCGGCCAAGAAAGGGTTGTCACCCGCTGCTTTACAGCAGATTAGGGAACAGGATGCAGTGGGCCTTGTCCTAAGAGATTTCGTGAGTCCTGCCCTGGAAGAGAAGCCTGATCCTTTGGGTGATTTAGAAGCCTTTCATACTGAATCAATCCTTGCTGACCTCGGGATCATCGAACGTAGATTAGAAAGATTGAAAAAAGATAGATCGGATCCATTGGAACAGGACATGTTTGAAAAAATGAAGGCTGTACTGGAAGAAGAGAAACCTCTGAGATCATTGGGCGATGAGGAGTTAAATCGTGAGCAACTCAAGGGCTACGGTTTGCTGACGGATATACCAGTATTAGTTGTCTTAAATTGCGAAGAAGCCAGGGCGGGCGAGTCTTTGCCAGCAGATTTAAAAGATCGTTTACGCGAGTTGTTTGCTGATGGTATTTCTTTGTCTGCAGCAGTGGAATCTGAAATTGCTGAGTTGGACTCTGCTGACCAAGAAGAATTTCTGAGCGATCTTGGAGTATCTGAATCGGCTCTTTCACAGTTGATAAGGACTTCATATGACCTGCTGGATTTAATCAGTTTTTTCACGGTAGGCACTGACGAAGTCAGGGCATGGAATATCCTTAGAGGTACGAATGCTTCAGGGGCAGCGGGCTGCATACACACTGATTTGGAGAGGGGTTTCATTCGGGCAGAAGTAACTCCTTGTGAAACTCTTTTACAACTTGGTTCTGAGCAGGCTGTCAAGGATGCTGGGAAGCTCCAGGTGGTGGGTAAGGACCATTTAGTAAAAGACGGAGATATCATGCACGTCCGCTTCAACGTATAGATTCGATCTGGTGAGCTATATTCCGTCACTGGTAGTCGTTGCCTACCTGTTGGGAACAGTCCTTTTGGGGAGTCTGATGGCTAGACGTTCTCAAAAGGACGACGACTGGACTATTGCAGGGGGAGAGATGTCTACACTTGTGTTAGTCTTTGCTTTAGCAGGAGGCAGGATAGGTGGAGCAGGCACTTATGGAGTGGCAGAATCGGTAGCATCTGGAGGGGTGTGGACTATGTGGTGGTATGGGATAAGTAGTTTTCTTGGGATTTTATTGGTAGGCGTTTTATTCGCAAGGCGTTTCAATAAGCTTGGCATACAAACTGCTGGTGAGATCTTTAAATTGAAGTTTAATTCTGATAGATGTCAAAGATTAACGAGCCTCTGTGTTCAGACCGAAAACGCAGTTATCAATATCATAGAAGCTTATGTTATTGGGATAATCCTGAGTTCTCTAACGCCCCTGACGATGCTTCAAGGTTCTCTAATCGCGGCTGTGGTGTTTGCAACATATGTCTCCTTCGGGGGGATTTGGGGAACAGCCATAACCAATGTTCAGCACGTGGTTGTAATGTTGGTAGCCTTGTCAACTATAGCCGTATTGGGGATACGTGAAATAGGCGGTTGGGAAAATGTGACTATCTCAGTAGGGCATCAATTGGAAGTCAGCTCTAGGGATCAGGAAGCTTGGTGGGGTTTTGTTGGGGGAGGTTGGTTGGCGGTGATCGGAATGGTATTTTCTGCGGCCGTGCATTCCCCAGCTGCTTCAATCTATCCTAACTATTCTGCCGCTCTGAAGAATGAACAACAGCTTCCATTTGCATTCTTCTGGGGTGCTGTGATTGCAGCGGTTATTCCACCACTCGCCGGACTGATAGGAATCTTAACGATTGCCCGCTACGGTCTAAATTCAGATCTTGCAGGATATCAAAACTTTACGGCTATAGCATCGGATATTAACCCAATAGCCGGGGGGCTCGCCATAGCGGCTATATTAGCTGCTGTGATTTCTTCTGGGGGTCCGATTCTTCTAGCCAGTTCGACAATGATTGTTCGAGATTGGTTGGGTTCTTTCAAGGGCATGACTTCCGCGGGCAGGCTGAGAGCTTATCGAAAAGTGACGATCATCTATGCTTTCTTATCTGCATTAGTGGCATGGTGGCTTGCTACACGGACTAATGTGTCCCTCCTTGAACTTTTGCTATTTGGATTTGCGATGGTTGTACCGCCAGCTATTGCTTTGAGCTACTCTTTTTTCTGGTCTAAGACTACCGAAAGAGGAGTGTTTTGGGGGATGTGTTTAGGTTATTTGGGGGGAATCAGCTGGTTTGCTCTGATAAAGTGGTCTCTTTGGATGAATTTTCAGGCCTCTGAAGGTGCCTCTTTGTTGAGTAGAGTACTGGTCTTTCTTTGGACGCATAATGGAGAAGGAGTGAACCCATCATTTGTCACCACGCTAGTTCCATTAGTAGTCATTCCAGTAGTGTCTCTGTGCTTCAAGGACTCCATAGAATCAGAGGCAGCCTTAGCAACTGACTATTAAAGTTGGAGTAAGTTAGGCCAGGGCTTGGTCAGACCTTGGCGGTTTGCCCAGAGGTCGAGTTCCAGACTGGCTATTTCGTCAACGATGGGGACACTCTTTGCAGATTGTCTTAGGTCTAAATTCTTTATATAGCAGCCACAGGACTTGCATGCTTCTATCCTCAAGTGGTCTAAATCATCACTGATATGTAACTCTAAGTTCTTCGAATCATTTTCGTTGCAATTACTGCAGGTTAGTCGGGGAAATCGCCATTCAGTGGCACACATGGAACATACTAAGTGCCTAGCCCCTTGGTATCCCGGCAAGTCTCGAATCAGAGAAAGAGCCGGCTTGGAACCACAGAAAAAACATTTGTTGGTTAGACGTTCATTTCGTTGACAGTCACTTGCTTGGGCAAGGGTGACATAAATGGGCTCGAAAAATCCTCTTAGAAATAGACTCAAATCTACATTCTCGGAGAAATTGGTTTCCAGAGCGGTTCCTAAGAGTTTCGTTCTGGATGATCTCGGTTTATTGAGAAGGGTGGTAACACTTTTTATCATGATATCCGTTCCAATTTCTTGGATTTTTTCCAGAAAATAATCAAAACTTCGGGTCAGGTATTCCACATCAAAATGTGAGATCTGTAGGCATGGAGATTGTCGGTCTTCCGAAAAAAGATTACTGGAGTAACTGGATTCGGAGAAGGTATGAGCGATCTGATTCTGAATCGGCAATAAATTTCGATAAAAATCGAGAATTTCTTTGGAGTGAGGAATTAACGATTGTAACTCAATTGTCCTGGCGAGCCTCTTGCTCCAAAGTGGAATGTGGGCAATTGGTGTTGGATCGTTCAAGGGCTTCGTTTATCTCTTCGCCATCTAGGGTGGTGAAGTGCTGCCCAGGATTGCGTAACTGAGCCGTGTAGCATACCTCCAAGGGTCCCTGGATATGCTGCAGTTCCGAGATAAACGTGGACTATAAGCAATAGACCTCCAACAACAGTTACCAGGTAGTGTACCAACCTCATGAAATTTACAATGGATCCATAGAAAGGGCCCAAACCAAGGATCCCTTCAGGTTTCCACATGATAACCCCGGTGATCAAGTAGAGGAGGCCCAGTAAGGCCATAGACCAGAAAAATACTTTTTGGCCTGCGTTATATTTTCCTGCTTCAGGGACCTTGTCTCTGTCGTGTTTTATATAGTGCATGATGGCCTTCAGCCATTTACGGTCCTGACTATCAAGGCCCATATCTTTTAGCCAGACAAAGAACATCAATATTAGGGAAACTGAAAAAAGTATCCCTGCTAATGGGTGAAGAGCTCTGGCAGTGGATCCTCCTCCGACAAGGTAGGTTAGCCAATACAATCGAGGATGAGAAAAAGCTAATCCGGTCACTAGCAGAAAGACAAAGGAAGCTCCTACAGCCCAATGGATGACCCGTTCGGAAAAAGTAAACCGAGGTATCCTCTGACTATTCATGATCTGAAAACGACATCTCATCTAAGGGTTCTTCAGGTCCGAATCCCATGTAGTGCAGTATTGTGCCGAGGATTCCTATCCAGAGTGACCATGGTCCGAGTTTCTTAAATTCTTGAAGAGATTTCAGTGCCATGGGACTCGCTGTGGGGTCAGCTGGTAGATCATATTCTTCGAGGTGGTTGCCGTGAGGAACTATGTACATCATATGAGTGCCACCGACTCCAGGAGGGTCGTAAAGTGTGGCGTTTTTCAGACCTCTTTTTTTCAGGCCTTCTACTTTGTTCTCTGCTAGGGGTAACATAGCATTTTTTGTGCCCCATGAGATAGCACCTGTTGGGCATGTTTTTACGCAGGCAGGCTCTAGCCCAGCCTCGACTCTGTCCACACACATGTTGCATTTATAGACTTTTTTGGTTTCTAGATTCAGTCTGGGTATATCAAATGGACAGCCAGATATGCAAAGCTGACAGCCGATGCACTGTTCTTGATTGAAGTCTACGATACCATTTTGGTATTGCACGATTGCTCCTGGAGCAGGACAAGCATAAAGGCAGCCAGGCTCTGCACAGTGGAGGCAAGCGTCTTTCTTAATTAACCACTGAAAATTTCCGTCTATCTCGGATTCTGTGAACCGCATCAGAAGCCAAGTGTCAGATGATAAATCTCGGTGGCTTTGAAAACTCCCAAAATTTTCTGTCGGTTCAATGCCCAATTCGTTCCATTCTTTGCAAGCCACTTCACAACCTTTGCAGCCAATGCAGCGTGAGATATCGACTAACTTTGAGTATTCGGGACCTGTATGAATTCCAGGGGCTGGGTCAGCGGAGGCTGAGATTCTCTTTATGTCGAGGCCACTGCTGAGTGAAGACATCACAAACTCTCCAGGTTCACCAAGAAGGCCTTGAATTCGGGACATCCTGTATTCGCATCACCGACAAAGGGTGTCAACGAGTTTGCCATGGATCCAGTGGTTATTCCTTTGAATCCCCAGTGGACGGGTATCCCGATAGTCCAGAGAGTTTTGTCATTGACTTTTAGTGGCTTAATCCTCTTGGTAACCATGGCAATGCCCTCTACTTCACCTCTTTTCGACCAGACCCGGACTTTTTGACCATTCTGGATCCTTTTTTCTTCTGCCAGTCCTTCAGGAATTTCGACGAAGAAATCAGGCATTATTTCGACTAAGTGTGGAACGTTAGATGTCACGAAATGTTCACGTTCAACAACCCGATATATGGTTGCTGCATAAGGATATTCTTCAGGATTGTCGACGAGTGATTCACGGACTCCATCATACCAACGGATAGCAGGATTCGTAGCAACCTCCTCATGTAAGATGTTACAGGTTGGGCTTTCTACAGGTTCGTAATGCTCTGAGAATGGTCCATCGACAAGGTGGGGACTGTAGAGGCGCCCCACTCCTTCTTCATTCATAATAAATGCACCAGCCTGGTCTGGGGGAGTGTTTTTTCCATAATCGGGAACGTCTCCGATCCATTCTCTGCCGGTCCACTTAATACCAGCTCTTCGTTCATCCCAGGGTCGCCCGTTATCATCTGAAGATGCTCTGTTGTAGAGGACTCTTCGGTTCTCTGGCCAACTGAAGCCCCATTGGTGATGAAATCCCAGTCCTGTCGGATCGTCTGTCCCACGACGTTTCATCATGTTTTCTTCTTCGGTAAAACTTCCAGTATAGATCCAGTTTCCAGAGGACGTACTCCCGTCGTCTTTTAACTCACCGAACGAAGAAAGAAGTTTGCCTGAACTCAGGTCGTAACCGTTGATTTCGGCAGCGAGTTCTTCTAAGCTCGGCTCACGTGGGTTCAGGTAATTCCATTGGAGGTCGAGTATAGGTTCGTGATAGGCTCCACCTTCTTTTTGGTAAAGTTCTTTGATCTTCCAAAAAAGTTCTGAAAGAATCCAAGTGTCAGATCTCACGCCTTCGGGGGCAGGTATGGCCGCTTCTTTCCACTGTGCCCATCGCCCAGAGTTAGTGAAAGATCCCCCACGTTCAATCCAATGAGTTGCGGGGAGGTACAGGACTTCTGTGTCGATCTGACTAGAGTCAACACCTGGAGCTTTCCAGAATTCGGCGGAATCTAGCATGAATGGATCAATAACAACTTTCCATTTGAGGTTATTCATTGCTTTCAACAGTCTCGGAATATCGGGTCCTGCTAACAAAGCGTTAAAACCGAGAGCTATGATGCCTTCGAGGCGATCGCGGTGGGCTTCGTCCCACATTGAAAGCCAGGTGGAGTCGTCGTCAGGTTTCCCCAGGTAATGATAGCCGAAGTCATTGTCCGAGTTGACTGAACTTCCGAACCACGCCTTCAGTTGGGATACAAGGAATTTGGGATAATTCCCCCAATAGTTGACAGTGTTCGGCACCAACGGTTTAGGAGTCGATTCAGCTAAGTGTTCATTTAGGGAAGCCTGAGAAGGTCGCGGTACCTTTAGATATCCGGGAAGAATACCTGCAACGATAGCGTGATCAGTAGCACCTTGACCGTTCGCATGGCCACGAAGTGCATTAATGCCTCCACCTGGACGTCCAATGTTCCCCAGTAACAGTTGGAGTATAGCTGCTGTTCGGATGGTTTGACTGCCTACGGTATGCATAGTCCAACCTACTGCATACATGATTGTTCCAACTTTGTCAGCTGTACCAGTAGAGCAGATGAGCTCTGATATCTCCTCGTATTCTTCTACAGAGCATCCTGCTATTTTGGCGACCAATTCGGGGGTGTAGCGACTGTAGTGATTTCTTAAAAGTTGAAAAACAGAGCGTGGGTCATTCAAGCTCTTATCACGTAGGACGAAGCCGTCGTTTCCGAGTTGATATTGCCAAGATGAGCGATCGTACCCGCTCGTTGCTTCGTCAAATCCGGAGAACAGACCATTCTCAAAATGGTACGCGTCATCTACAAGGAACGAAGCATTGGTGTGAAATTCGACATATTCTCGGTGGAAAAGGTTTTCGGACAAGATCTTATTGATCCATCCCCCGAGAACGGCGATGTCGGAACCAGGTCTAATCTGTAGATGACGATCCGCAACAGCTGAGGTTCGAGTGTAGCGAGGGTCGACGGTGATGATCTG
>DUCW01000218.1:1322-1889 GCA_012959595.1 Gemmatimonadota bacterium | reverse complement strand
TGTCTAAATCAGTACAAAAGAAGACCCAAATCGAAGTCGGTGAAATTTTAAACTATCTACCTCATAGGTATCCATTTTTGCTGGTCGATAGAGTACTAGAATTTGAATCAGGTGTCAGAATAGTAGGCTTGAAAAATGTGACCATGAATGAACCTTTTTTTCAGGGACATTTCCCTGGAAGTCCAATTATGCCAGGGGTGTTAATCCTAGAGGCTATGGCCCAAGTTGGAGGACTTCTTTTGATGGATACGGTTGAAGATCCAATCGGGAAACTCGTGTACTTCATGTCTGCGGATAAGGTGAAATGGAGAAAGCCTGTTGTGCCTGGAGATCAATTAATTTTTGAAGTCCATTTGGTCCAAGCTAGACCAAATACTTGTAAAATGAGAGGAGTTGGACGCGTAGATGGAGAAGTTGTCGCCGAAGCAACGCTTATGGCCAGTATAACTGATAAATGAATTCTCCTCCAGAGAGGAAGCAGGCTCCTTATTCCCTTGTTCATCCTACTGCCATCATAGATCCTGAAGCTGAGGTTACACTTACTCCTGCTGGAAACACGCAAATTTT
>DUCW01000218.1:0-1109 GCA_012959595.1 Gemmatimonadota bacterium | reverse complement strand
CTGCTGCCTCAGGAGAAACAAGAGTGGGAAGCGGTTGCCTGATCATGGCTTACGCCCACGTAGCCCATGATTGCATCTTGGGGGATAATGTCGTCATATCAAATGCTGTAAACATGGGTGGACATGTAGACATCAAAGACGGAGCGATCATTGGTGGCCTCACAGCGATTCATCAGTTCGTGAAAATTGGTCGTCATTCCTTTTGCGGAGGGGCTTCGAGGGTCACGCAAGACATACCGCCCTTTGTGCGAGTGGCTGGGAATCCTGTGAAGCTTTATGGATTAAATACTGTTGGATTGGCTAGGCGAAAAATCCCAGATTCAGTAGTGGGTAGCCTTCGAAAGGCATACCAGGATCTTTTTCAGTCGGACATGAACCTAGGTCAAGCATTAGACAAGATCGAGTTGGGCGGCCTCACGTCCGAAGTAGAAGAGCTGGTCGAGTTCATACGCTCGAGCAAAAGAGGTGTAGTTACTTGAAAATGACACCAATCAGTATTGTGGTACATAGAGCAGTTCCATAAGGGGATATCACTATCATGTCACTGATCAGAGTCAGGCGTAACCGTAAGAAAAACTGGATAGACCACAAGAAGGGAATGGCTCCAAGAAAACTAGGCTTTCTGTTGATAGTACTGGTGGCAGCGATTTGGTATCTGAGTGTTCGTTTCTGATAAAATATCACAGTTGAAGTCTCCGACTATACTTCTACTCACTGGCGAAGCATCAGGGGATATATGGGGTGCTGATCTGTCGAGTGAACTCAAGAAGAAATGGCCTCAGAGTTCTCTATTAGGAATAGGGGGTCCACTCATGGAGAATCAAGGGGTAGAGTTAATTGAGAGAATAGATAAGCTCTCCGTTATGGGGCTGACTGGTGTGATAAAAAAGCTACCCTTTTTTCTAGGCCTTAAGCGAAAAATATCGAATTTATTAGAGAGTCAGCAGATTGATCTTGTGATTGCAATTGATTTTGCTGGATTCAATATGTCTGTCATTGGGCTTGCTCATCGAAGAAATGTGAAAGTTTTATACTATGTGGTGCCAAAGGTATGGGCCTGGGGCTCTGCCAGAACTGCAAGGTTGATTGAACATACAGATCGCATAGCT
>DUCW01000217.1:3474-11162 GCA_012959595.1 Gemmatimonadota bacterium | reverse complement strand
CCGGCCTCGGCCAGCACCTCTGCCACCGTCTGGTTGTTCAGCGCGGCATAGATATTGACGAGGTTGCGCGCCTCGGGCCGGTCCTCGAGCCCCTCGGCCTCCGAGGGCAGCGCCTCGGGATCGGTCTTGGCCTTGCGGATCTTCTTGGCGATCATGTCGGCATCATCGGTCAGGTTGATCCGCGAGGCGTCCGAGGGATCGCTTTTTGACATCTTCTTCGACCCGTCGCGCAGCGACATCACCCGCGTCGCGGTGCCCTCGATCACCGGTTCGGTGATCGGAAAGAAATCGACGCCGAAATCGTTGTTGAACTTGATCGCGATGTCGCGGGTCAGCTCAAGATGCTGTTTCTGATCATCACCGACTGGGACTAGATGCGAGTGATATAGAAGAATATCTGCAGCCATTAAAGTTGGATAAACATAAAGACCAGCAGAAGCATTTTCCCTATTCTTGCCCGCTTTCTCTTTGAACTGAGTAATCCTATTCAGCCAACCAATTCTAGCAACGCAATTCAGGATCCAAGCCAATTCAGCATGAGCTGGCACATGTGACTGGACAAATACCGTAGCCTTATTAGGATCAATCCCCGAAGCAATGTATGCGGCCGCAACCTCAAGGATATTCTCCTTTAAATCGGTTGGATCTTGCCATACCGTGATCGCGTGCAAATCAACTATGCAGTAAACGGAATCGTAATCATCTTGTAGATCAACAAAATTCTTGATAGCTCCAAGGTAGTTCCCAATATGAAGGGACCCAGAAGGTTGCACTCCCGAAAAGACTCTCTTTCTATCTGTCGTCAAATTCATAACCCTTGCCTTAATCCCCCTCAGTCTTGACCATGAAACTTAACTGTGTGGGAGCCCGTTTCACCATAAGCTTAGGACCTTCTCACGCACCTAAACTTCGATTCTTGTTTTCATAGTGTAAACTTAGGGGCCCACAGGACAGATGTGAATACGGAATTTATGTATTGAGTGTGACTCTTGATCCGCATAGCTTGTTACCCTCTTGCCATTCTAAATCATTTTACAAAGGCCTGAGCTGGACTTTAGCATATAACATGAATGATTTTCACAATCTTACCGAAGCCCTGAAAACGGCACGTATAGCTGCAGACGCTGCCGCTACGATTCATTGCGAACACGCGGGTACGATAGAGCCGGAAGAAGCTTCTTCCAAAGGTCGGGCGGATTTTGTTTCAATAACCGATTTTGAAGCCCAGAAAGCTAGTATCCAGATCATCAAGAATGTCTATCCCCAACACACAATAATCTCAGAGGAATTGCCAGATAATCCTCAACGCCTAGACAGCCTTGATGGTCCCGCTTGGATCATCGACCCTCTGGACGGAACGACCAACTATCTCCACGGCCATCCTATGCACTGCTCTTCCATTGCATTCTCTATGGACGCCGTTGTGGTCATCGGTGCAGTCTCTTGTGGACCCACTGGAGAAAAATGGTGGGCCGCAAAAAACCAGGGAGCCTGGAAAAACAATAAGCCCATACACGTATCCAACGTCCAACAATTCGACCGCTCCTTAATAGGGACTGGATTTCCATTCAAAAAAGAATCCCTCATTGAAAAATACGTTCACCAATTAGAGCGAGTATTAAAAACCAGTGGGGGAGTACGGAGAGGCGGATCAGCCGCCCTTGACCTCTGTTACCTCGCCGAAGGTAGGTTCGATGGGTTTTGGGAGCTTTACTTAGACCCTTGGGATTTTGCAGCAGGTCAGTTGATTGTCCAAGAAGCGGGAGGATTTGTCAGTCGCATCGAAACAGACACTCTTCCCCTGGACTCGGGAACCGTCTTGGGTGCAAATTCTCAAACTATGGCTCAAAGGTTAAAAAACGTCATACGTTAAGTGTCCCGACTCCAAAGAGGAAAGATAATTTGAAGCTAGTTCTAGTGGGTTACGGACGGATGGGACAAGCCGTAGAAGAAATCGCTACTAAACGAGGCCACGATATCGTGGCAAGGTTCGATCCTCTTTTGGCAACAAGGATTCTTGATACCCAAACTCTGACAGAAGCAGATGTCGCCATTGAATTCAGCACGCCGAAAACAGCTCCTGGAAACATCGAAGATTTGGCAAAAGCCGGTATCAATATTGTCTCTGGAACAACTGGTTGGTATGACCATCTCCCACAAACTGCTGCAACAGTGAACGCTGCTAGCACCGGGTTGATCTACGCTCCGAATTTCTCTTTAGGTGTCCACATAGTACAGGAGATCGCAAAACTTACAGGTCAAATGTCGGACTTTGTTAAAGATTATGAAGTGACCATCCACGAATCTCATCATAAATACAAAGTCGAGGTGCCCAGCGGAACAGCAATCGCGATCGCCAATACACTGCTTGATCAGATTTCTTCCAAAAACAAATGGACTTCAGGCTTTCCCCCCTCTCAACCCAACTCAGATACTCTTTACATCACCAGTAAACGGGAAGGAGAAAACCCTGGTACTCACGTCATAAGACTTGAGAATGAACATGAAAGTATAGAAATCGCTCATCAGGCAAATAACCGTGATGGGTTTGCCCTAGGAGCGGTGCTCGCTGCAGAATGGATCTTTGGGAAAGTTGGGGTTTTCACCTTATGTGACATGTTTCCCAAGGAGGGCAGTTGATGACGACAGAAACAAACACTCCCAGCGACCTTCAATTCTGCGGGCTTGGCGTAGCTTTGGTTACGCCATTTTCTGAGGACCTTTCGATCGATGTCCAATCTTTTCGAAAACACATCGAATTTCAAATAGAAAACGGTGTTCAGTTGCTGATTCCATCAGGAACTACGGGCGAAAGCGTCACCATGTCTACAGAAGAACAACTTCTTGTTATCCGGGAAACTGTGATAGTTGCAGACGGTAGAGCTAAGGTCCTAGCAGGGGTCGGAGGTAACAGTACTGCAGACGTCGTGACCAGATCTCAAGCCGTCCTTGAGTTAGGAGTCGACGGCATCCTTTCCTCAAGTCCCGCCTACAATAAGCCTACCCAGGAGGGTCTTGTACAGCACTACCGTACATTAGCGGATAATATAGACTGTCCAATCGTAATTTATAACGTACCGGGACGAACTTCCTCAAATGTGCTTCCAGAAACAGTCCTAAAGCTTGCTAAAACAGAAAATATTGTGGGAATCAAAGAATCCTCAGCTGATTTCGACCAGGTCATGAGCCTCTTAAAGGATCGACCCGATGGCTTTTGTATATTATCAGGAGAGGACAACCTGACTTTCCCTTTGATAGCCGCTGGGGCAGATGGAGTTATCTCCGTCGTGGCCAATGAAGCACCTCGTTTAATGTCTGAAATGGTGAAAGCTTCTCTCGATGGCGAATACGAAAAAGGAAGGGACATACACTACCAACTTTTACCGCTCATGCGAGCCAATTTCTTGGAAACAAACCCCATACCGGTCAAAGCCGCCCTAGAAATGATGGGTAGGATGAAAGCTCGGTATCGTTTGCCCTTGGTACCACTATCACCAGAGATCGCACCCAAACTACAAGAAGCCCTGTGCCAGGCAGGGTTGATATAGTGAGGGATACTACATGACAACAGAAGAAATCAAAGCAGGAATTCTAGGCTTTGCTGGACAAACAAAATTGAACGATCAAACGGAAGCAAAATCTCTGGTAGAAGAGTTTCTGGATGCACTCGACACAGGAGTGATTAGGTCTGCCGAGAAGCAGGAAGGTGAATGGAAAGCTGTCGGCTGGGTCAAATCAGGAATTCTGCTGACCTTTCAAATAGGTCAAAACTCGGTGTTTCCCAACGAACCTAGTCCTTTTTTTGACAAAGACACCCTGCCTCTGCGTGACACGAGAGGGCTAGATCATAACATTCGCATTGTCCCCGGAGGGACCTCCGTCCGTAGAGGATCTTTTCTAGGGACAAACGTAATCATCATGCCTCCTGCATTCGTCAATATCGGTGCATATGTAGATGATGACACGATGATTGACTCTCACGCATTAGTAGGTTCTTGTGCCCAAATTGGACGAAAGGTACATCTCAGTGCTGGGTGTCAAATTGGAGGTGTGCTCGAGCCCATAGGGATGCGACCTGTAATCATTGAGGACGAAGCCTTGATCGGCGGGAACACGGGAGTATTCGAAGGAACATTGGTGGGCGAGGGCACCGTACTAGCCCCAGGGGTCCAACTTACGTCGGCAACTACAGTTTATGACCTTGTTCGTGAAACTACTTATCGTTCCCAACCAGGAAAACCTCTGACGATTCCTGCGGGTGCAGTCGTTGTTCCAGGGTCTAGGCCAGCCAAAGGAATTTTCGCAACTGAAAAAAACATACAGCTATATGCCCCTGTCATCGTGAAGTACCGTGATGGTTCCACCGA
Organism: Gemmatimonadota bacterium; assembly: GCA_012959595.1. Classification (GTDB taxonomy): domain Bacteria; phylum Gemmatimonadota; class Gemmatimonadetes; order Longimicrobiales; family Gaopeijiaceae. Next base: position 6,795 of record DUCW01000217.1, on the reverse strand, counting down.
TGCTGCGACAGCTTTAGAAGAGGCACTTCGATAGCGAGACCGAAACCAATCACAGCCCATTAAATAGGGAACTCAAGCTATATAGTTCGCCAGCTAAGCAAACCTGGAGGAGATACATTACATTTGGACGCTCTGTTTCAACCTGTCTAAAAAAATACGCCGATTTCAATGGCAGGGCATCAAGAAGTGAGTATTGGTGGTTTGCACTATTCACAGGATTGGTTTCGACGGCGGCAGGCCTTGCTGGCGGAATGGTTGACGGAATTGATCAAGCTTATCTGTGGCATGCACTCACAAATGTTGCGTTTGGTCTCCCAAGCATCGCCGCTAGCACAAGAAGATTGCACGATATAGGAAAGAGTGGATGGAACATATTATGGGCTTTTACTATAATTGGCCTGATTCCCTTAACCATTTGGTATTGTACTACAGGATCGAAAGAATCAAATAAATATGGATACCCGATTGATTTGGACGATTAAATATATCGCTGACCCGTCACTGAAGGTTTTTAACATGAACAACTACCGGGAGGACTGATTTTATGCTTATCCGTAACGCCCTACATATTCTAGTTCTACTACTCATAGTTTCTTGCACGACTGAAACAACGGATACCATGGAAGATGCGTTGAGCGTTGCAACTGAAATCGGTTTGCGAAATGTGAATTCACTAGAGCCAGGTTTGATACTTGGAGGACAACCCACAGTCGAGCAGCTCGCGGCCTTGGAGGATGCGGGAGTACATAATTTTATTTCACTTCGACCAGAAGCAGAAGATGGAGCTGGTTGGGAGGAAAGCTATACGGATGGAAAAAATATCACATTTGCTCGGTTACCCATTTCAGGTGCGGGTTCATTAACCAAAGAAAACGTCGAAACCTTTGCACGACTACTGAGTGAACGAAATGGCGAAACGACCGTTCTTTATTGTGCCAGCGGAAATCGAGTCGGAGCTATGTTGGCCCTCAAGTCCTTTTGGGTTGATGGCATCGATGCAGAGACATCATTCAACCTAGGGGTCAAGAGTGGGATGACCTCCCTTGCGGCTGCGGTTGGTGAGATGCTCGGCATAGAACCTCCGTTTTGAAAATCAGAGCTTTGGATTAAGAAATTCGTGGGTGAACAGTCTCCTTAAAAAACCGACTCTCGACACTAAATAAAACATGAGAAGCAGCAGGGTTTTTTCAAAACTATTTCCATGAAAAACGACTTTCCTGGCTCGCTCGGTTAATCGAATCACATCTTTGCCAACCTTATATCTGACCCTGTGGTAGTCGTCCAGGTCATTGTCGACCAATCTTCTGGCAAGCTCTACCGCATCGGCAATACCCAAATTCATTCCCCTACCTCCGACTGGCGACTGGGAATGAGCCGCATCTCCGGCAAGAAGTACATTGCCTTTTTTATACTCTACAGCTTGTCGAATCGGAATTGTAAACGCTCCGCTTCTCCTCACATGGTCCACCTCCAGGTCTATGGGGATTTCTTGCAGTGCATCAGGAGTGTTCGAGATCAATCGTATCCTCCTGGGCTCGAGAGGAATCATCGCGACTCCCGTCTTACCTTTTTTTATAAACAGATGGAAATCCATTATGGACTGAGATTCCTTCAAGTAAAGATCACAAATAGACCAATCTTCGTCTAAGTCATAGCCAGCAAATTCTATGTCACAAATATCCCGAACTTTACTTCGAGTACCATCCGCCCCGATGACGTAGTCAAAACTCTTTTCAAATCCATTCACAACAACTCTTACTTTTCCATTTTCCTGAGAGAGATCGGATAGTTCAGTGTTGTATTGAACCTCACCTCCAAATCCAGAGAAAACACTGCTCAAGACTGCTTCCGTTTTATCTTGTGGCAAAGCAACAATCTTCAGGTCTGATTCATCCAAGTATTTTTCAAAATCGACTGAAGTAAATAATGTATCATTTCTGTAGAACCTAACTTTCGAGACGGAAAATCCTTCTTTCGATATTTCCTCTGCAGCACCACTAGGTTCTAGTAGCCGCATAGAATGGGGCAAGATACCAACCGCCCTACTTAGTGATGACGGTTTTTCTTTCTTATCAATGACTTGAGGAATGATCCCTTGTCTTGCTAATTCAATGCCAGCGGTCAGTCCTGTCGGACCAGCCCCCACGATTAAAACTTCTTTCAAGCTCTACCTTCCTTTAGGGAAACACCCCCAGGTTCGAACTGTTGTGTTCGGAATCCTGAATACAAGCAGCCATCCTACAGGCCCCTCTCGCACCATCGATCTCTTCCTTAAATATGTCACAATTCAGCTTTTCCAAAGCTAAAATGAGGTCATCATGGAGTGGGCCTGCGGGGCCGATCAATCCTCCGTGTAGGGCGATTTCGGGAGCCGAAGGCCAAGGTCCTAGATTCTCCAAAAGTGTCTGTACATGAATAACTAAATCATCGATTGCTTTTTCCACGATAGAGGAAGACACCTCTTCACCAGCATCAGCCATATGACAAACTAAATTGGCCAAAGCCGCCACTTCTGATTTTTCAGCACTGGACACCCATGTCACTAAGTCTCGAGGAGCATTTAACTCCAATGCACCAAGAACTTCATAAACCAAAGAAGTGCTCGCCATCCTTTCATCCTGAGCCTGAATGACAGACCGAAGTGATTCCAGCCCAATCCGATAACCACTCCCTTCATCTCCGATGACACTACCCCAACCACCAACCCGTTTTGACCCATTCAATCCTCTTCCCAAAGCGGTAGATCCAGTTCCAGCGATGAGGAGAATGCCCGATTCAGTAAGTCCAAAAGCATCCATAAAGGTGACCTCTGCATCGGTCCTAACCGATACATCCTTAGAAATCCCTAGCTCTTGAATTGCACTTTCTAAGGATTTCTTGATAACTGTATCCCCTGCACCCGCTAAGCCCGCACACAAGCTAATGCTCGAACATTCAATGCCGTCCAATACCTTGCCACACAACGTCTTAATCTCTTCCACAGAGGCACTCACGCTACTTTTGTCGAGACCACTGGCAGAGCCTACCATGCGTCCGAGCTCCACCTCATGTCCATCCATCAGTACCACTCTGGTGTGCGTACCACCTCCGTCAATTCCTAGAAAAATGTCCATGATACCTAGCTCTTCGACACTCCACTAGGGATGGCTCGCACCCTCCCTAGTATTCCCCCTACTAGGACTGTGACGGTACTTCCTATAGGGACAAACCAAGGCCATGCAACCGTGTCTCTGGCAAAAAGCCAAATGCACGTGACCGTTCCGATTGCCAAGACCATCCCAATGATCACACTCACTTGATCATTGGAAATAGAAAAGACCG
>DUCW01000217.1:0-3464 GCA_012959595.1 Gemmatimonadota bacterium | reverse complement strand
CTCCATAAGCAATGGAAGAAAAACTGAGAGCCACTTCAACAGCAGCTGATCCTTCACTGAACGGTATGAAGAGGATCGCTCCACCGATCAAAAGTGCTGACCACACCAACGTGGACATTTTCCCGACCTTAAGGAGTGCAGCATCATCTTTTTGAGACATCACAGCGAAAAAATCATAGGTCGTCGCAGATGCCAATGCATTGATCGAAGAAGAAAGAGATGACATCGCCGCAGCAAAAACTCCTGCCACAAGTAATCCGCTTATACCGGGAGGCAGAGCTTCGACTATAAATTCTGCAAAAATCTGATCCGAACTAGCAAAGGCTGCCGCATCATAGTACCTCCACAACCCCAAGCCTACTATGAGAAAGAGGAAGATTTGGCCAAGAACAACCACCCCACTACCTATCATTGCCTTTTTTGCAGCAACGATGTCTCCACAACTCAAAATTCTTTGAACGATGAGTTGATCGGTCCCATGTGACGCCATGGTGAGAAAGCCTCCTCCGATCAACCCGGCCCAAATCGTGTACGGTACACTTAAATCAAATGAACTTTGGATTATCGTCATTTTACCTGCCTCTCGAGCACTGGCAATAATTTCAGGCCATCCACCTGGAACTAATGTCTGAAGAGCAATTATAGAAACTATGGCTCCCCCTACATACAGACACATCTGGACTACATCTACCCACACTACCGCCTTGATCCCTCCGAAATACGTGTAGGCCACCGTTGCCAAACCTATGACTCCGATAGACACCGGATAACTCCATCCCGTGATGAATGCCATGGGAATCGCGGTGACGAATAAACGTACTGCATCAGACAAAAGTCGAGTGATCATAAAAACTGCTGAGGATACCTTTTGGGTAGTCTCCCCAAAATGAGAGCCCAGCAGAACATAAGCAGTACTCAGATCCCTCCGAAAATACGCCGGCAAAAGCAATCCGGCGATCACGATTCTACCGAGTAGATACCCGAACGTTAACTGTAAGAAAGCCAGAGTTCCCAAGTAGGAAATCCCGGGAATACTTAAGAACGTGAGGGTACTAGTCTCCGTCGCCACAACCGATAGCATCACTGCTGGCCAGGGCAAACCTCTGTTCCCGAGAAAATAATCCGCACTACCACGTTGACCTCTACCCAACCAAACGCCCCACCCAGTGATGCCCAGGAGGTATAGAAAAAGCACCGTAAAATCGATTAGCGTAAAACTATTCAGAAGAACCTTCCTGGTTAGTTAAGAATCTACGATTGCATGGTTCACATGCCTGGACAAGGATAACCGCATACCCTAGAGTCACAACAGACCGAATCGGTTTCCCTATGGTAGATAAACTTTAATAGACTGGGGGGTATACATGATCAGAAAAACCTTGATACTGGCCTTTGAAGAGTACTGCACCTTTCTGAATCAAGGAATAGAAGTCTATAGAAAATTCTCAGAGAATAGTAACAATAACATCTAGAGATGACTGCTAAATCTTCCACTTTCATTCATTGGATCGGCTTTTTCGCAACCTGCTTCATGTTGATCGCTTCACTCTTGGATCAAAGCAGAGATGAATTCCTCATTCATTTCATAGCTTCTATGATTCCAAATACGTGTTGCTGGGCAATAGCCTCTTTCCTTGAAGGTCGCAGAAACTTTTTTCCTTTTATTAAATAGAAGCTGGATCATTCTGCATCAATCCCAGAAATGGTTCGTCCCCTTGGTATGAATCTTCCGACCATAGCTTCTATTACAAACACAATTCTCTGTTACCGTTTTGGGAGATCGTGACAATGAACACTATGTCCAAGATAAAACTGGGAGTTTTGCTACTACTGATGGGATGTACAAGTCCAACTGGCCCGGAGAACCAACTTGAGAACCAGCGTGCTCGCTGGGACGCTCAAAGCCTCACTGATTATACTTTCGATGTGGCAAGAAGTTGTTTCTGCGTCCCTGCTTCATTAAAAGACGTGAGAGTAACAATCCAGAATGAGGCCATAACAGACGTAACAGACATCGCTACTGGAAACCTACTGCCTCTCTCTGATTGGACAGGTTGGTACAAGACTATTGATGGCCTCTTTGATCTCCTGCAGGATGCCTACAATCAAAACGCTCAAAAGGTGCAAGTTGAATTCCACCCGACCCGTGGATACCCAACCGACATTTGGATCGATTACTCTTTGGCGATAGCTGATGAGGAACTGGGATTCACGCTCTTAAGCGAAGTCAAAAAACTGATGGTGAAATGAAGATGAATGGAGATTCTCAATTGCTACGCTTCACCACTGTCCCATCCTGAATAGCAAGAGCAGCCAGGTCGTGTACCGATCTCCTCAAAGCAACATGCTTCTGATTATCCCGAGTCGGATTCACTCTATTCGTAAGGAGTACGACAAATAGATCGAGTCCTGGGTCTAGCCATATCGACGTCCCTGTGTAACCAGTATGTCCGAAGGCTTCAGAAGTAAAATAATTACCGGCTGAAGATCTTCCCGACGGAGTATCCCAGCCAAGCGCCCGTGACGCCGAATCGTCGAAACGCCTTGTAAATAAGTCCGCCGATCTTTCTGAAACAATTCTGACACTTTCATCCATACCTGGGACACAGATTTCTCCATCAGTCCCATCCACCGAAAGGCAGCCATGAAGCAAACCCCCATTAAGCAACATTTGCCCAAAAAGAGATAAATCGGAGATCGTCGAGAAGAGTCCCGCGTGTCCTGCCACACCTCCCAGTGCATAAGCATTTTCATCATGAACCTCGCCATGTACATGAACATGGCGAAACACAGTATCGATTTCAGTCGGTGCAATCCTGCCTCTCAAGTCCTCTGATGGATTAAAGCCAGTGTCATTCATTCCAAGTTTGTCCCAAATATTCTGCCTCAAGAAGTCCTCAAAAGGACGGCCAGACAGCTCTTCGACCACAAAAGCCAATGCCATCAAGCCAATATCTGAATACACTGTTGCCGATCCAGGCTCATAATCCAACTCTAGGGCCGAAATAGCATCTTTGTAGGCTGCCTCTCCTTCCATTTCATGATAGAACCTTCGAAAAGGAGGCAAACCTGCCCTGTGTAGCAACAACTGACCGATCGTGACCTTAGCCTTCGAAGAACCTTGCTCTGCCCACCATGGCAGATGTTTCAGCACCAGATCATTCAAGCTTAAGCGGCCCTCATCAATCAACACCATAGCCGCAGTCGTGGTGCCGACTACTTTAGTGAGTGAAGCTAGGTCGTAAATCGAGTTTACTCCGACTTTTGCAGAGGATTCGTCCCAATCCAGCGTTCCATATCCCTTCAACCTGACCAGATACCCTTTTCTTGCGACGGCTAGAGCCACACCTGGAGTGGCACCATCGGCTATACCCTGCATGATTCGTTGATCGAGTGCTTCCAAGCCATCTTCCGACATACCAACGGTCTCAGGGCGTGTTCCTAGTACATCAGCATCTTGCTGT
>DUCW01000216.1:371-1907 GCA_012959595.1 Gemmatimonadota bacterium | reverse complement strand
GGTGGAATTACTGAAGAAACAACAGTTATGAATGTTCCATGTATGACACTGCGAGATAATACAGAACGCCCAGAAACTATTGAATTGGGAACAAATGAATTATTAGGTGTAAATCCAAAAGCCATTGGCCCTGCAATGGATAACCTTTTTACTGGGAATTGGAAGAATCTTGTTCACAATCACGAAGTTAGATGGCCCTACGTCTTTGTATCGGGTTATTTGGATGGTCTGCAAATATTTAATCTTCAAAACCCCGAAGACCCGACCACTGCTGGATTCTACGATACCTATATCGGTCCACCCAATCCTGTGAGAGCTGCCATGTTTAACGGGGCATTTGGAGTGGATGTTAGGAACGCTGATGGCTTGATTGTGGTAAGTGACATGTCTACTGGTCTATGGACTTTCCGGATGGAAGGTTTTCAAGGTTGGAACGGTGAGCATTGGGGAGTCCCGGATATTTCTTCTGCACAGAAGTGGGATCAATCCCTTATTAGTAGACCAATTAGCCAGTAGTAAGAGTTTCGGATATGCATATTCTATATCAAATAGCGTCTCTAATCATTGGTCCAGGGTTACTCTTCACTGGGTCACCGAAATTGGCCTACGGTGCGGAGCCTACGGATGGGTGTACCGCAGCTACGGTTCCGTATTATGGCTTCCCACTAATTACTACAAAAAATATCCCTGGAACTGGTCGTGGAAGAGGGTCTGTGGAGGTAACTTTCTCAGAGAATTCTCCTTTTGGAATCTCCATCACCGAGAATGGTAGCTATAGATACGACCTGGATATATCTCTGGATAGAATCAAGATCAGAGGAGCAGGTGAACTGGTGGCATGGGTGACAACTCGGGATTTATCGGAAATACGAAAAATTGGAACGCTTGATACAGATCATCGTATCAGAGGCTCAGTTGACTGGAATAAATTCCTTGTTGTGGTAACACTAGAATCAAATGAAAATGGAGATGGTGGACGATGGCAGGGGCCAATTGTGTTTAGAGGTATGTCTAGAAGTGGTATGATGCACACTATGGTCGGCCACGGCGTTTTACAGCAAGAGAATTGTTTCGCCTACGGTTACGACAGCTGATTTTTCGATTTCCAAATGAGTAACTTGCGAAAAAGAATTTTGTTGATCTGGATTGTCCTGATCGGTGTCGCGAGTCCAGGGAGTTCCCAACGTCTAATGTCCCATATGGAATCAAGTGGTGGATGGCGAATGATACCAATGGACATGAATATGCCTATGTTGCCGGGGTTGGAAGGTGCGGTCCCTATTGTAAACCCGTTCTTGCCAGGGTTAGGTATTGATTTGGCGTCTATTCCACGGGCTCTTCCCTCTGAGATAGTGCAATTGAAGGAAGGAGATACCTTGAACCTCGCTGTTTCTATGGTTCGAAGGACTATAGAGGATATAGAAGTGGTGATGTGTATAAGAATGGTTTTCATCTTCATTTCTACTTCCTTTGTTTTCATTTCTACTTCCTTTGTTTTCATCACAACTTCCTTTGTTTTCATCACAACTTCCTTTG
>DUCW01000216.1:0-361 GCA_012959595.1 Gemmatimonadota bacterium | reverse complement strand
ACAGCGATCGTTAGAGTAAAAAATGAAATCCAAATGCCAACCACAATCCATTGGCACGGTGTGCGTTTAGATAATCAGTTCGATGGTGTCCCAGACATCACACAGAAACCGATTGGAACAGGTGAGGATTTCGTATATGAAGTCAAGGTTCCAGATGCCGGTATGTACTGGTATCACCCTCACGTTCGCGAAGATGTACAGCAGGACTTGGGGCTCTACGGAAATCTTTTGGTGCGATCGTCCGATCCTGAATATTATGGACCTGTGCATCGAGAAGAAATGCTTGTGGTTGATGACCTACTAATGGATAGTGAAGGGACCCTCCCTTGGGGCAAGGAATCTGCCACTCATGCCCTCATGG
>DUCW01000215.1 GCA_012959595.1 Gemmatimonadota bacterium | reverse complement strand
AAAATTCAGGATCACCTTTGACTAGCCAGAGGATGGTCCTACTGGCATTAGTCCACTTCTTTGTAGAGTGCCCGAAGTTAGCAGGGTAGGCCCACGTGATCCACTGGTGGAACTTCCATTTTTTTGTCAGACTTGGCCACATCTTTGCCAAATCTTGCGGATAGTGAATGATGAACAAGTGAGCATTATCATCAGCTGCCTCGTAACATGAATCAAAAACATCTTCCATCATTTGATGATAATCTTTCTCAGGTTGGTTATCGCTAACTTCACCGTAATCAAATCCTAAATTATAAGGAGGATCTGTCAAAAATAATTTAATTCCTTTATTCTTTTTTAGCACACGTCCATCTGATGCTGAACCGTGACGAAACTCACCAACACATATCTTATCATCACCTGTGCCATGATGGACATAAGATGGTTTACGACTAGACTTGGTCATTTCATAACCCCGAGGTTTTTGTCAAAAATTGATAGTCTATAAGATAATTCATTCTCTCTTTATTGGACTAGGCATTTTTTGCATCACATAATTGTCTAGCAAATCAAAGGGGATAAGATAGGCTTTACTCAACTGTCCAGGTCGATTAAAATTAACTCCAGCTCTTGTTTGTGTAATCTTCAGGTTTGAACGATTCTCGGTGATCATCTTCTTCACCGAATCCACGGTTAGGGTTCGCATCCACTCCTCGTTCACGACGACCCATAGGTCGGCCTCGTCTGCTGAGAGAGAGAATCCAGAAGGAATCCACGTTTTCCCTCCATTGGAGGTCTGGGCGAACTCTAGGTAGTGGTTTCCTGTCTTGATGGAGTCCCAATCGAACTTTGCCTCTATCTTGGTACCATCGGGCGCAATATAGTCGTAACAGGAACCTTTGGATTGTTGGTCAACAAACTCCCAGTCCATCGATTTGGCGAGTGCTCGCTCGTAGCGGTTTTGCTCGCCGATGAAGTCTCGGACATCTCCGGACATAATTCTCGAATTCAGAACTTGACTATCTCCTTTACTAGGATAGATACATTACACATCACCCATGTCTGTTATCATGGTTGGACAGGTTGAGGGGGGCGAGAAAAGTTTCGTTGAACTTATGGATGAGCCCCCAAAGATTCCAGACCATCAAAGGAAATATGCTTGGGGTTCAAACACCAAGGGTAAGAAAACTATAGTCAAACTGACTGCAGATCTCGTCGAACACACACATAAATTTCCGGGGGCTCCAACAAAACCTTACTTCCTAGGGAGCATAATGGTATTGGATAGTTCAGGCTACAATGTTTCTGATGGGCAGCAGCGACTAATCACCACATTGCTTTTCCTAAGGGCACTCGGAGAAACTTTGAAAGAACGGGGGGAACCTAAGCATCTAAGTGGCCTAGTTAACAACTTCAAATTGACTTACAAGAAGAAGCTTGGTGGTGGACGTCTTGGTCACTCTGAACATATTCAAAGGCTCTCAATACCCAAGCACACACCATTCAACGACTGTCTAAGTGACCTGATGTTAAACGGAGACCATAGACGAGATGATACGACTCCAGTCAGACGAATGAAGCACACTCATAATTGGTTTAAGGAGGAACTTGAAGATAAGAGCTTGAGTGAATGCAAAGAGTACAAGAAAACTATACTTGAGCGTGCAGAAATAGTATTGCTTTCAAATATCAATTCAAATCCACACATGGTATTTGAAGCAAGAAATAATCGTGGCAGACCGGTTTCTGAGTTGGACAAAGTGAAGAACCTCATCCAATTAATAGAGCAAAGAGACCACATTTCAAGTGGGATTGACTTCCCTAAGATTTGGTTTCAATCTCTTTTGGATTTGGATGAATATAATCTATCTGGCCGAACAAATGAAAATCTCATTGTTTCTTATTCAATGAGCATTTCTGTTAGAGGTAGGTTCATCCCCC
>DUCW01000214.1:9886-11629 GCA_012959595.1 Gemmatimonadota bacterium | reverse complement strand
CCTGGATCCCTTCTTTATAATCTTCGGTTTGAAAAGCTTCATAGGCCTCTTCTTTCATTTCCGGGGTCAGGTCCACCATATCAACCAGGTTTCTCACAAATTTCTTGTGCCATCGATTCACCAAGGGTGCTCCGGACCCGATTCTTTCTACAGTAGACTCCACTTCCTCTCTCACGGTTCCATCGGGAACAACTGTCGTCACCAGTCCGATATCATATGCCCTCTGGGCTGTGATCAATCTCCCACCGAACAGGATTTCCAGAGTCCTCGAGGCACCGATTAAACGCACAATTGGACCTAATTCCGTATACGACATTGTAAGTCCCAATCTATTGATAGGAGCCCCAAATCGACTCCCCTCACCACATATCCTGAGATCACAGCATGCAGCTATTTCTAAGCCTCCGCCCACACAAATTCCCGATATCAGAGCCACCGTGGGATGTGGGCAGTTCACCAGTGCCGAGAGTGCACCCTCTAGGGCCCCCGCATATTCCCGTACCTGGTCTTCTGTATTCCTCTCTCCCAGAAAACTTTTGATATCGGACCCAGCGGAAAAAGCTTTCTCGCCCTCACCTTCAATTACGACACAGTTGACCTCTCCGTTCTGACTCACTTCATCCATAATCTCACGAAGTGACCGCCATCCTTCTATATCTAGAACATTCAGCTGTGCCAGATAGCTCAACTTGATATAGGCCACGTTAGCCTTGTGGTTGACTATGACTCGATCAGCCATTTTGATTCCCTCCAGTCATCCTTAAGGTTATGCGTAAGATGTTTCGATAACTATTTCAGTTCAGAATCCTATCGATAGAATAGCTCGACAGGCCACATCGGGATAGCCGGAACATATGTGACCAAAAGCAACATGAATAAAAGAATGGATACAAAATAAATATTGACCTTGCTGACCTCCCAAATATCAGCCTTGGCCACCGAGCACGCCGTGACCAAAACACTAGCCACAGGAGGAGTCTGCTGTCCTATACCGAGGTTCAATGTGACCACGAGACCAAAATGAACCGGATCAATTCCTGCGGCTAAAACCAGAGGCATCACAATAGGTACCACTAAAATAATTGCTGCCGCTGAATGCAAAAACAAACCAACTAGAATGAAAAAAACATTTAGTAATGCTAAAATAGCAAAGCGATTATCCGTGAAATCCATAATTCCTTGAGCTACTCTTTGGGGAACCTGCATTTCGGTCAAGTAATCACCCAACAATGCAGATGTCGCCACCAAAAGCATGACTACGGCGGTCTGTACCCCTCCAGATAAAATCGCAGACCTCAGGGCTGAAATATTTAACTCTCGATAAACCCCACCACCGATAACGATAGAAGCCAATACTGCCAGGCCCGCCCCTTCAGTAGCAGTCACCCAACCGGAGAAAATTCCGGACAAAATAATCACTGGAAGTAGCAGGGCCCAAGAAGCTTCTTTCAATGCTTTTAGCACTTTCTGCATCTGAAAAGCCGATTCTACTGGAAATCCATTCTTCAAAGCCAAAATATAGACCATGACCATCATCATCATTCCACCCAAAACACCAGGAACAATGCCAGCCACAAAGAGTTCTACCACTGAACTGCCAGACATCACTCCATAAAGGATCATGGGTATCGAAGGAGGAATGATGACCGCCAAGGTCGCTGACGACGAGGTCACCGCAGCTGCGAATGTAGTCGGATAGCCCTTGTCCTTCATCGCAGGAATAAGAATCGAACCCAGTGCCGC
>DUCW01000214.1:0-9876 GCA_012959595.1 Gemmatimonadota bacterium | reverse complement strand
TAGAGCCTTTGCATTGTGGAAAAAATAGAGCCCAAAATCAAACAATGAAGCTGAAACAGTGACCATCGCCAACCCCCCTCGAATAAAACCTACCAAGGCTGAAGCGAGATTAATGAGCCGTATCGAAATTCCGGTGCAATTCATAATGGCACCGGCTAAAATAAAAAGAGGGATTGCAATCAAAGGAAACTTCGTGGAACCATCAAAAAGAACGAGGGCTGCATTGGGGAGACTCGCCATCCCAGAACTCAGTATCATGCCAGAAAGAGCCACTATACCCAGGGATACTGCTATTGGTACATTAACAAGTACCAGCCCAAGTAATCCCAAAAACATGAAGAGAAGAGTCATCGTGTCTCTTCTCTATCCTGAGAAGACAGCAAGTCTGGTATCAGTACCAACTCAGCAACTATAAAGAGAACCGCCCCAATTGGAATCACTGACTGAGTCAAGCGTTGCGGCATCCATGGCAAGCTTACGAGAGTATCGCCACCCAAAACTCCAAAAACCCTCCATCCCGACCATGCCACTAAAGTGAAGAATCCCATCACCGCAACTTTTCCAAAAACGATTAGGAATCTTCTTGCTTGCGGCCCAACTGTGTCTAAGATTTTGGAGAAACCAATGTGCTCCTGCCGCAAAGCAGCCAAAACAGAACCATAGAATGTCAACCATGCGAGTAGAATGGATGCCACCTCGTCATACCAGACAAGAGAAGCTCCTATTTTCCTAAAAACCACTCCCATGATGACTACTGAAGCCAGTGCTACCACTAGAAATAAGACCAATTTTTCTAGAAATCCTGCAAATTCATCCCTGAAACGGTGCCGGTTCAGTCCAAACACCTGTCTCACTAACTCAGTTTCCAAAGTTTAAGCATATTTTCCAATCACAAGCCCGACTTTTCTTCAAGTTCCAGAGATTGCCTCACCAACTCACCAGCACCTTCAACTGAACTGCTGAAGTCTTCGTAGATCTTCCTGCTCGCACGCTCAAAGGCTTCTCTGTCCGGTTCGTTAACCTCTACTCCTGCCTCAGATAAAGCCACCAGAAAATCGGAGTCCATACGAGTTGCTGTTTCATAAACAAACTTTTGTGTTTCTATAGCTATTTCTGCTATCTCCGCCCTCAAATCTTCAGGGAGTCTGTCCCAGCTCGCCCCGACCGTGACATAGGCAGGAGTATAAACATGACCCGTCAGGGATAAGTAATTTTGAACCTCATGCAACTTGGAGGCGTAGATCTGAGCCAGTGGATTTTCCTGCCCATCCATCACCCCTGTTTGTAAAGCTACAAAAACTTCTGAGAGTGGCATCGGCGATGGATTGGATCCGAACGCCTGAAATAGTTTCACTCGCCACAAGCCTCTTGGCGTCCTAAGCTTGATACCCTCGAGATCATCCGGAGTCACTACGGGACGGATATTGTTAGTTACATGTCTAAAGCCATTTTCCCAAACTGCTATAATTTTATAGCCTTGCTCCGCAGCTTCAGGGATGAGGGCGGGCCATATGACATGCTCTTCTATTTTCTTCATATGTTCCCGACTCTTCACCAGATAGGGCATCTCGAAGATACCAAAGAGTTCCACTCTTGATGACATAATGGTCGATGGAAGAGCAAAATCGAGAGTTCCGAGTTTGAGTTTCTGAAGCATCAATTCATCGCCACCCAACTGACTCGAGCCGAACACATTGACCTTTACACGACCTCCATACCTCTCCTCTACTCTCCTAGAAAATTCTTCAGCCGAAAGTGCGAACAGGGAGCCTGGAGCTCCTACGTGTCCGAATTTGAGCTCTACAACACGCTCGCTGCCCTCTTGGGTCCCACAACCCATGGACAAGATGCAGCAAAAGACACAGACGAGGTGAAGGAAACGCTGCGGAATTGATTTGGCCAACAACATGGTAGGCACTCTTGACCTACTGACTGGCTAAAAACTCTAAGGCTGCACCCACTCCACCAGATTGGTGGGGAACCCCAGCTATGGATAGAGCCATTTCAACTCCGCAAAGGGTCCCAGAAATCATTAGATCATTAACATCCCCCAAGTGACCAATCCTGAAAACCTCCCCGTTCAGTCTTCCTAATCCTCCACCCAATGACATGTCAAATTTTTCCAAACAAATTGTTCGCACAAGATTTGCATCAGTTCCTTCAGGCATCAGCACACTAGTTGCTGCTGCACTTACTGCGGAAGGGTCGCTACAGAAATTTTGAAGGCCCCAAGCCTCAACTGCACGCCTCGTTGCTTCACCTAAACGGGCATGCCTAGCATGCGTATTCTGCAAACCTTCCTCTCTCAGCATCTTCAGTGCCTCTTCCAGGCCGTACAGTAGGTTCGTAGCTGGAGTATAAGGGAAATACCCAGTCTCTTCGAAGGTCATCTGATCTGTCCAATCCCAATAAGAACGGAAACCTTTAGTACTTCTATGTACTTCCAACGCCTTACTACTCACAGCACAGAAAGAAAGACCTGGGGGTAACATAAACCCCTTCTGCGATCCACAAATCGTAACGTCCACCCCCCAATCATCGTGCCGGTATTCCATAGCACAGGCCGAGGAAACAGCATCGACCATGAGTAACGCAGGATGGCCTACATCATCCATCGCTCTTCTGATAGCCGGGATGTCTGTAACCACACCAGTAGCAGTTTCGTTATGAACAATTAGAACAGCTTTAATCTCATGGTTTGGATCAGCAGTCAATAGTTTCACCAAGGCCGCGGGATCGACCGGAAGTCTCCAGTCCCAAGGAGCTACCTGTACTTCTAGTCCAAGTCTAGTAGCTACCAGGCCCCACATCTCAGAGAAAAATCCCGCATCGAACCTCAGCACCTTATCACCCGCGGACAATGTATTGACCAAACCAGATTCCCAGGAGCCACTTCCAGAAGCTGGATAAACAAACACATACTCAGAAGCCTGAAACACATCTTTTAATTCTTTAAGGATTTTTGCTCCGAATTCTTTAAATTCTGGACCACGGTGATCGATAGTAGGCTTACTCATGGCCCGAAGGATACGTTCAGGAACATTTGTAGGCCCTGGCAACTGCAAAAAGTGTATTCCAGATCTGAAAGGCATTCTTGGCACTTCCTTGTATCGGTCAATGTGTTGTAGACTTCAAGCTAGAATAATGGCACAGGGATTACCTAAAAGCCATATGGTATTTTCCTCACATCTACAACTGAATGCCTATGATCATAGCTATCTCCCGTACGAAGCTATCAACCCTAGAATTAGACGTACCGGCAAATATTGTTAAGTTTGCCCCGTATCATTGGCATCCTAGTCGAATCTACATTAGTACAGAGCAGATAAGATGAAATCAGTCCCTGATCTTCTTCAAAATAGCATAGAAGGGGAAACCCTTTTTGATACATTTAGCAAAGGACTATACTCCACAGACGCTTCCATTTATCAGATTGAGCCGATCGGCGTAATCCTACCCAAGAATGTCAATGATGTCGTCAGCACACTGCAGATAGCTAGTCAACATGGTACTTCAGTAACACCCCGAGGTGCCGGGACCTCTCAATCCGGTCAATCCATAGGACCCGGAATTATTGTAGATACAAGTAAATCCTTGAACAAGATTGGAGAGATCGACCACAAAACGAAAAGAATCAAAGTGCAGCCAGGTGTAGTCCTTGATCATTTGAACCAATTCCTTGAGCCACACGGTCTCTTTTTCCCTGTAGATGTAGCCACTTCCAGCCGAGCCACCATCGGAGGGATGACAGCCAATAACAGTGCTGGATCCAGGTCAATCAAATACGGAATGATGGTCGACAATGTCAGCTCTATCCAAGGCCTACTTCCTGACGGAACTGAAGTGACATTCGGCCAGGATGCACCCACCGCTGGACTTGAACTTCAGATTGCACAAACACTTGCCATTATTCGTCGTAGAGAAAGTGCTGAGTTAGAGAAGAGAATTCCCAAAGTCATGAGAAGGGTAGCGGGCTACAATCTCGACAGAGTTTCCGAACACGGAGGTAGGATTGCACAAATATTGGTAGGGTCAGAAGGTACTCTTTCATTCTTCACCGAGATAGAACTCCAACTTTCACAGATACCTGACCATAAAGTGCTAGGGGCATGTACTTTCCCCAGTCTACAAGCAGCGTTGACCGTAGTTTCTCACATAGTAGAACTCAATCCTTCGGCTGTCGAATTGATAGACGGTGCTCTCATCGATCTGGCCCGAAATATTCCAACGCTCCGGACCTCTATAGATCAATTCGTGAAAAAAGACGCCCGAGCGGTCCTGCTCGTGGAATTCTCCTGCAATGGAGAGAGCCACCTTTATTCCAAGCTGGATCATCTGGAACAAGTGCTTTCTGACCTTGGATATCCCAGAGCGTTGTTAAGAGCTGAGTCACACGTACTCCAAGGCCTCATTTGGTCAGTCAGAAAAACATCCATGAATATTGTGATGTCTATGAAGGGAGATAAAAAGCCGATTTCTTTCATAGAAGATTGTACGATCCCCCTCGAGCACCTAGCAGAATACGGAGTCCGACTTGAGGAAATTTTTCAGAAACATGGAACTAGTGGTACCTGGTACGCCCACGCTTCCGTAGGCTGTCTCCACGTACGACCTATCCTGAATCTCAAAAACGACCATGACCTTCGATCCATGCGAAGCATAGCGGAACAAACCCACGAACTCGTTAGAGAATTCAAAGGGACACACTCGGGAGAACATGGGGACGGTTTAATCCGATCTGAATTCCTGGAGCCCATGTTGGGAAAACAGCTAGTCTCAGCATTTTCAGAAATCAAAGATTTGTTCGATCCCTCAAAGATTCTCAACCCTGGGAAGATAGTGAGCCCACCCAGAATGGATGACAGGAACCTGATGCGTTATAAGGAAGGGTATAGGTCTCTCCCAGTAGCTACATCCATGGACTGGTCCCCTTGGGGAGGATGGACCCAAGCCACTGAGATGTGTAATAGCAATGGTGCATGCCGCAAAAGTGACCCAGGAGTCATGTGTCCTTCCTATCGAGTCACAGGAGATGAGAGACATGTCCCTCGAGGGAGGGTCAACTCGCTCCGTCTAGCCCTTACAGGCCAGCTTGGACCAGAGGCTTTGACTTCTGAGGATATGTATCAAACTCTTTCACTCTGCGTTGGTTGCAAAGCTTGTCAGAAAGAGTGCCCTATGGGTGTCGACATCGCACGTATGAAAATAGAGTTCCTCCATCACTACAATAACAGACATGGTCTTCCACTGCGCGAACGGCTCATAGCCTGGCTTCCACGTTACGCTCCATGGATCAGTAAGTTTCCACTGATCGCTAATATCGGATCTCGCAAAGGTCTGCTGGCTAAATTGGGGGAGGTATTTCTGGGAATAACTTCCCATCGTGAAAAACCACGATGGCGAAGTGATACCTTTAGGAATCAATCTCGGACAACAGGCAACACCGAAGGCCCAGAGATAGTTTTGTGGGTAGATACGTTTAACACATACTTTGAACCAGAGAATGCCCGAGCTGCAATCAAGATTCTGGAAACGGCAGGCTATAAGGTCAATATTCCTGTCTTTGACAAGCGTCCCGCTTGCTGTGGCCGTACTTTCCTCAATGCTGGATTGATTGAAGAGGCCCGTATCGAGGCAGAGAGACTGGCTAAGATACTTGGGCCTTGGGCAGAGAAAGGCATACCTATAATAGGCCTTGAACCCTCCTGTCTTCTGACACTCCGAGATGAGCTCACAGTCATTCTTCCTGGAGAAAGAAGCAAAGCCATTAAGGAGCAAGCTGTTCTTTTAGACGAATTCTTAGTCGCAGAAAAAGGGAAAGGAAGGCTTAAATTGGACCTACAGCCCCTGGAAGCAACTAAGGCTATGGTCCACACTCACTGCCACCAAAAAGCCTTGGGCAAAACCGGCACAACCGAGGAAATTCTCAAATGGATTCCAAATTTGGAAGTTGAACCCATCCAATCTGGATGCTGCGGTATGGCTGGTGCCTTTGGCTATGAGTCTGAACATTACCAGACTTCGTTGGCAATGGCTAATCTTGATCTACTTCCAGCTGTACGCACAACGTCTTCGGACACTCTAATAGTCGCTGGAGGAACAAGCTGTAGACACCAAATCGACCACGGGACCGATCACAAAGCAGCCAGCCTGGTTCAGATTCTTGAAAAATCTTTGCCTACCTAAATAAGACCTTCCATACCAAGAATCTATACAAACCAATGAGCCGGGTGGGTCTCGAACCCACGACCTACGGATTAAAAGTCCGTTGCTCTACCAACTGAGCTACCGGCTCTAGCACAAACCTACTCACTACTCTCCGTCATCTCCACTTCTTTCACAATATTTACTGTCCATCCAGGGTAAACCACTTTTGTCGTCCTTCTACCCCTGTGCTATCTTACCTTCTAAAACCATCTTTTTGAAGCAATTTTCAAGAGTGCTAGCAATCATCTCAACACCGGACTGAATATCTGTGAGTCTGGATAAAGACCTTGATATTTTAACGAAATCTTCGGTTCAAGTAACCCTGCAATCGCTGGACGCGGTGTCTTTCCAGGTTGGCGCCGTTCCAACTCTTTGGATATTAATCCTGTGCATGACATCCTTGCTGTCATGTTCTGATCCCTCCCAAAAAATGGGACCGAGGCTGGAACCAATCACCGGATGCCCTGATCCAGGCATAGGGATTAGTATCGGCGGTCTCTATGGAAACACTCAAGACGTAGACCCTCAAACCCAACGGGCTCTAGTGTTAATGGGTGGAGGTAGAGAAGACGACAGAGCCGCCAAACTCTTTTTAGAATCTACTAACGGTGGTGATATCATAATTCTGCGAGCTTCGGGTTCTTTGACAAGCTACCCCAACTATTTCATGTCGACCCTGTCTCCATGGGTCGTAGTCAACTCTGCTTTGACCGTACTCACCTCCTCTCCCCAAAAAGCTATGGATCCAGCCATCACCTGCCGGCTAAAGAAAGCCGAAGGCGTTTGGTTAGCTGGTGGAAACCAGTGGGATTACCTAGGTGGATGGCCCCAAGAATTCAAGGCTCTCCTGGGACAACTTGCAACTGAAAATGTTTCAATGGGTGGTACCAGTGCCGGTGCTGTTTCACTAGGGGAAGCAGCGTTCGATGCCCAGTATGGAACCATCACTTCCCAGGAAGCACTAACGGATCCTTCCAATAGTAAAATCAGTATTTCCTATCCATCCTTCTATCAACCTGAACTTGAAAATATCCTGATAGACAGTCATTTCTCTGAACGAAATAGAGAAGGAAGGTTGCTTGCATTTCTGGCTCGTTTCAAACTAGAAAAAGATCGCTCTACGGTTCTCGGTGTTGGATTGGATGAGGGTGTTGCCGTTGTCATACATGCGGACAAATTCGAAATCTTTGCACCTCTGGGAAGGCACGCGTGGATCTATGAACTTTCTGGACCTGTTGCATTGACTAATGGAACCCCACTCAACCTAACTGCTATCCACAGAGTGAAATTTGCCGATAAAGATCAAGGGGATTGGCCTATTCAAGTCCGATCACTGGAACATGAGGAATTAGTTGTTATTGATGGCATAGTGACCAAGAAAGGCATTTAGATTTTTCTCTTTTCAGCCAACTTTGAATGAGATTAATTGCATACCTTGCTTCTCTGCCCCACCTTTGAGATTAAACCTAGCGTACGTAGCTTTACGTAACTTTCTCTTTGCTATTGCGAGGAACGTCATGAGAAATTCAACGGAACTCCAGAAAACATTTACCCTAATGATAGTTGGGATCACCTTAGCACTGACACTATCTCCACTATCTGGACTTGCTCAAACCGACAAGGATCCTGCACTGCAAGAATGGGTGGTTCCCTACGAAGATTCACGACCAAGAGATCCCATGGTCGCTCCAGATGGAAGAGTATGGTTCGTGGGTCAGACAGCAGACTACATCTCAGTATTAGACCCCATGACTGGAGATTTCGAGAAATACGATCTCGACGAAGGAGCAGGACCACACAACCTAGTGGTCGACGACGAAGGAATGATTTGGTACTCCGGAAATCGAGCAACACATATTGGCATGCTCGATCCCACTACTGGGGAAATCACCAAGTATCGGATGCCCAATGAAGCCGTCCGTGATCCCCATACACTCATATTTGATTCCCAGGGAGACATTTGGTTTACAGCACAACAGGCCAATTATATCGGAAAATTTTTTCGAGATACTGGTGAAATCCAACTGTTAGAATCCTTGAAAGTAGAGGGATCTCGTCGTGGCAACTCCAGCCGCCCCTACGGTGTCGTCATTGATTCCCAAGATCGCCCATGGATTGCACTCTTCAATACCAATCATATCGGAACTGTTAACCCCGAGACCTTTGAATTAGAAACCTATGAATTACCTGAAAATGCCCGCCCGCGTAGGCTCGATATCACTTCGGACGACATCATCTGGTATGGTGACTACGCGAGAGGCACTTTGGGTCGACTTGACCCAACAACGGGCGAAGTCACAGAGTTCGAGTTGCCAAATGGGTCAAACTCACGCCCCTACGGCATGGCCGTAGATGACTCTGACCGTATCTGGATCGTGGAAACAGGTATCGAGCCTAACAACTTCGTCGGCTTCGATCCTATGACAGAGGAATTTTTCAGTGAGAGCCAAATCGAAAGTGGTGGTGGTACAATAAGACACATGTACTTCGACCCTGAAACGAACTCCGTTTGGTTCGGTGCGGATACAAACACCGTCGGGGTAGCTAAGCTCCCACCACGGAGGAACCGCGCCGTCTCCCATTGATCATTAGAATTATTTGCACAATGGTCGTCGCGACTGCTATAGCAGGAGCGACGACCACTGATATTTCCAATCCTGACAAACCACCTCCTGGTCACACTGGAGGATTTGGAGAACCAAGTTGCATCAGTTGTCACCTGGGAAATGATGTGAATGCCTTTGGAGGCAGCGTCACAATAAAAGGCCTTCCCGATCGATTCATCCGAGGAAAACACTATCCGATCACTGTTGTTCTTAAAGCGGAAGAGACTGAAGTAGCGGGATTTCAAATTACTGCTCGTTATAACGCAGCCAATGATGACCAGTATGGAAAATCAGCTGGCGAGATACGTTCCATTAATTCCCGTGTAACCAATACCATTGGTGATAATGGAGTTTCCTACGGTCATCATACGACACAGGGGTTAGTAACTTCTTCCAGAGATTCTACCTCTTGGTCCATGGACTGGATTGCTCCCTCAAAAAGAACTAGCGTAGTTTTCCATGTATCCGCTAACTCAGGAAACGGTGATAATTCTCCACTGAGCGATCTGGTATACACCTCGAACGAAGTCACGCACCCATCACCTCGATAGCTGACCGTCTCTAGATAATAGGATCCATTCCTCCTGGGGATCAATCAGCCATTCGGCTCCGTCGTCGGTGATTACTACCATCTCCTCAACTGAGATCGTCTTCGTGGTGCCATCCTCGCGGGTCCAGCCAAAAAAACCGTCGAAGGCAAACGTCTGGCCGATCCTCAATTCGCGAGCTGCGTCGCCCGAAGGTGGCGCACCACCCGCTGCTCCACCTAATCGTGGACCTAGGTCGTGCGCCCAGTAGCCGACTGGGTGCCCAGTGCTCCATATGATTGGGATTGACCCATGGCGTTGTAGGACTTCACGCTGCGCTAGGTCTACATCCCATCCCCGCACCCCAGGGCGCATCGCGGCCTTGGCGGCCCGGCTTCCTTCTCGGGCGTGCTCCCAACGAGCCTTTACCTCAGGAGGTGCCTCTGATTCACCTGGCCGCAGCACGTAGGCGAAGCGTTGGATGTCCGTGACCCACATTCCATGCACACGTATTCCGAAGTCTGTCTGAATCACAT
>DUCW01000213.1:1079-1994 GCA_012959595.1 Gemmatimonadota bacterium | reverse complement strand
GAAGTAAGGGGTTTGAAATAGACCTTGAATAGTTATCGCAGCGGTCATGCTCTCGCTTGCCACCACCACAGCAGTCGGTACTTCACTTGCTACTTCTTGTGCAAAGCTGGGCCCAGAGAGCACGCTGAATCCTTCAAACTGGTCATGGCTTAAGTTTGATTGGAATATCTCGTCCATCCGTCGTAAGGAAGGTGTTTCTATTCCTTTAGAAGCACTGCAAATCAGCGAACTCGGATCAATAAACTCAGTCGCTAATTGGATTACACCGTCGACGAACTGCGATGGGCTAACCGACACTATCACTTCAGATCCAAAAACAGCCTGAGAGATAGAATCAGTCACAATCAAAGACTTCGGTAGCTGAACGCCGGGGAGATACTTTGTATTCTCTCCGTGGAACATGACATCCTGAATCACTTGGTCTTCAAAGGACCACATCCTTACAGCATGGCCCTCCTTGGCCAGCAACGCAGCGAGGGCGGTTCCCCAGCTACCTGATCCGAGAACTGCTACTTCCATTCTATTTTCACTTGTTGCTCCATTGCTATAGTGCAGGTCTTTCTGTCCCTTTCGCGATCCTTACTAGGTTAGTTCTATGTGTCCAAATAATCAGAACAGACAAAACTATGGAAAACCAAAGCAAGATAGGGTCTTCTGTACTTGGATCTAAATAAACAACAATGGGGAAAAGGACGCTGGAAATCAAAGAAGCCATCGAGGCGGTTTTATTATAGAAAAATATCAAAAACCAAACAATCAAGGCCATCACTGCTGCCAGTGGAGTGATGGCAAGGAATACACCACAACTCGTGGCAACCCCTTTGCCTCCATTAAAATTCACCCAACAGGAGTATACATGGCCCAATATAGCAGCAAATCCACAAGCTAGTACCCAGACCAAGCTAGCTTGGTCTT
>DUCW01000213.1:0-996 GCA_012959595.1 Gemmatimonadota bacterium | reverse complement strand
AAAAATACCATACTGGAATCCAACCTTTAGCGATATCTATCACTAGAACTGCTGCTGCAACTCTTTTGCCAAAATTTCTTAGAGCATTTGTAGTCCCTAAATTTCCACTTCCCACCGTCCTTAGATCAATACTAAAAAATATTTTTCCCAAGATATAACTGCTTGGGATTGAGCCAAAAAAATAGGATAGCACCAAGAATTCAACAGGACTTCCAGTCACTCTCCATCTCCAGTCTTAAGGCGAATCCGAATTGGGCTCCCAATAAAACCCCATTGATTTCTAAAACTATTATGTATGTATCGAATATAGTGATCTGGAATAGCTTTTGGGAGGTTGGAAAAAATCAAGAATGTGGGAGGAGTAACAGATATTTGCGTTGCATACTTCAGATTTACGGCACGTCCACGACTATGTGGAGGAGGTTGACGTCCTACGATTTTCTTCATGACGCTATTTACTTCTGAAGTCGGAATTCTACGGCACCTTGCACGTTCAACCTCTAAAACAGACTCCAAACATTTACGCACCCTTTGACCTGATAGAGCTGAGGTAAAGATGACTGGAGCCCATTGTAAGAAAGGGGCTCTGTTCCGAAGATCCGTTTCGAATTTACTGGATGTATTTTGATCCTTTTCCACTAAATCCCACTTATTAACAACTAGCACTATTCCAGCCCCAGCAGTCCAGGCTTTCTCCGCTATCTTCACGTCTTGAACATGAACCGGTTCTGTAGCATCCATAAGTACTAGACAAACATCGACCTCTCTAACCACTCTTTCAGTTCTCAAAGCTGAATAGTATTCGAGTGACTCTTTTACTCGGGATTGGCGACGCAAGCCAGCAGTGTCGACAAAAACCAAATCATCTCCTTTATAACGGAAAACTGTATCTATTGGGTCTCTAGTTGTTCCGGCTTTGGCATCAACCAAAACCATTTCTTCTCCAAAGAGGCAATTAATAAAACTTGATTTGCCGACATTAGGTTTGCCTATTAC
>DUCW01000212.1:3961-11835 GCA_012959595.1 Gemmatimonadota bacterium | reverse complement strand
ATCCATTGCTCCAAAGTGGTCGACAAAAAACGTCGATAGATCCGTCAGATCTTTCCGGTAGGAAGTCACCGTTCTCGGTGATAGATTCCGCTCATATTGAAGATGTTCTAAGAAGCGAGCCACATAGGTGCCCATCGTGGTTTCTTTCAAGACGAACCCACAGTTTCAAACGTTTCATAGCCTCCGGATGTCGGTAAGATATCTTCGGAAGCAATCCAGGAGATGAAATCTTCAAAGGCTCTTTTCGCTAACATTTCTCTCTTCTGCCTCTTGTTTCGTACTCGTACCCCTAGGGGGTCAACCAGGCCCCAATTTGAATTCATGGGCTGAAAATGAGAGCAATCGCTTGTTCCCAGATAACGGTACAGTCCCCCCAATACTGTAGTTCCTGGAGGTATCACTGGCTCTTTACCCCTGATCAGTCGATCCAAATTTATAGCTGCTATAATTCCACTCGCAGCCGACTCAGTATACCCCTCCACACCTGTCATCTGACCAGCAAAAATGACATTCTGTCGATCCTTCAATGATCCATATTCGGTCAGAGCGGCAGGGAAATTTAAATAGGTGTTCCGATGAATTGATCCCCACCGTAAAAACTCGCAATTTTTCAACCCTGGTATCATCCTGAAGACTTTTTCTTGCTCAGTCACCCTGAGCCGAGTCTGAAAACCAACCAGATTCCACATCTGGCCAACCTTGTCCTCGCGACGTAATTGAACCACCGCATACGGCCTCTTCCCAGTTCGAGGATTAATTAACCCGACCGGTTTCATTGGACCAAACCTTAGAGTTTCTTGTCCCCTGGAAGCCATTACTTCAATTGGGAGACAACCCTCGAAATAAGGTACAACATCCCAATCGGGACCACTGTGAATATCTCCTTCTAATAGGGCCTGGATAAACCTATTGTATTCGACCTCAGACATAGGACAATTTAGATAATCACCCGTTTCTTCATAACGCCCTCCCTCGAAAACAATAGCCGAGTCCAAAGAATCCCTATGAACAATAGGTGCTATGGCATCGTAGAAAGAAAGCCCTTCTTCGCCGAGTACTCCTTGGATATTCTTGCTAAGACTATGCGAAGTTAGCGGCCCAGTTGCTACTACAGCAGAATCCTTTGGCAAATCCACAATCTCTTCTCGTTCCAGATCGATCATCGGGTGGCTACCCACGGTTTGGGTCATCATTTCCGAGAACAAGCCCCTGTCTACCGCCAACGCAGAACCAGCAGGAACAGAGGTTGCATCGGCACACCTTAAAAGTAAGGATCCCAACAGCCGCATCTCTCTTTTCAGCTGTCCATGTGCGTTAGTAACGTCAATACTTTTAAAAGAGTTGGTGCAAACGAGCTCAGCTAAATGTTCTGTCTGGTGAGCTTGAGTAGTATTTGCTGGTCGCATCTCTACTAGACTCACTGGATACCCCGCACTAGCTAATCGATAAGCGGCCTCACACCCAGCGAGTCCTCCTCCTATCACCCTCACACGGGCTTTCACTTGTTTTTTTTGCCCTTACCTCTTTTCTTATCTCTCTCGAGTTTTTTCTGGATCAAGTCAAGTGCCATTTCCAACTCAACCTCTAAAGGCTCTTGGCCTTTCGGCAAGGTGGCATTGATCTTACCGCATTTTACATAAGGACCGTATCGTCCTGATAACACTTTTATACTTTCCCCTGAATCTGGATGCTCACCCAAATCTTTCAATGCCTTTCGCCCACCAGAACGCTTTGAGTTAATCAACTCGATAGCTTCTCCAACACTTATTTGCCACAGATCTTCACTGTTTTTTACATTAGCGTAGACATCTCCACGTCGCACAAAGGGACCGTAACGCCCTAAACCAACAAGAACTTCCTCCCCCGAGTCGGGATCAGTCCCTATAGTTTTCGGTAAATCTAGCAGTAGTAGGGCATATGTCAGATCGATTTCGTGTGAAGGTTTGTCCTTAGGGATACTTACTCTTCTGGGTTTTATACCGTCTCCAGCAGCTTGTAATTCTACATAAGGACCATAGGGGCCTGACTTCAAGAAAATACTGCCAGGACTGTGTGGGTCTCCACCAAGATTCCGATCTCCCTGGTGCTCCAACAACTCAATCGCAAAGGCAAAATCTACTTCTGCTGGATCTTGCGATTCGGGAAGACTAGCACGAGATGGTTTCTGATCATCACTAAGTGCGTCCATCTCTACATAAGGACCGAAGCGTCCAAATCTCAGTCGAACGAGCCTGCCATCCTGAGCACTACCAAGCTCCCTGACCTGTCTTTCAGCCAACGGGCGGTTATGATCACAGCTCGGATAATCGGAACACCCCAAGAAGCTTCCGCCCCGGTTCCACTTTATCAACATAGGCTGACCACAGTCGTCACACTTCTCACCTTGCGCTTCGAAAATCTCTTTCATTAGAAGCTCTGGCTGAGCTTCGGCTTCCTCCAATTGCTTCCTGAAACCTTCATAAGTTTCCGAAAGAAGGTCTTTGCCGATTAAATCCCCTTTTTCTATTTGGTCCAGCCGCATTTCTATTTGTCTGGTAAATTCAACTTGAAATTCATTCTTGAATACATGCACTAGAAATTTGCAGACTCCCTCACCCAATTCAGTCGGATGAAAGCGTCTATTTTTCAGTTCCACATATTCTCTCTCCACTATTTTGGAAACAATTGCTGCGTAGGTAGATGGCCTACCAATCCCTTCGTCTTCCAGTTTTTTCACTAAGCCAGCTTCTGAAAAACGTCCAGGTGGTCTAGTGAAGTGCTTTTCGGTCGTCAATTCTCTTAATTCCGCAATATCCCCTTCACCCATATCTGGAACGGGAGGCAGTTCCTCACGAGTAGGACTTTTGCCGGACTCTTTCGCTTCTATATAGAGCTGTTCGTGGCCTGAAAATTTAACCACAGAACCAGAGGCCTGAAAATCATACTCCCTGGAACTCTTGCCCACTAAGACAAAGACAATCCTGGTGTTATCGTAAATCTTGGCTGACATTTGACTGGCCACGAAGCGTAACCATACCAACTCATAGACTTTCGCTTGGTTCGTATCAAGCTTTTTCGAAGCTTCAGATGGATGTAATGACACATTTGTGGGGCGGATCGCTTCATGGGCATCCTGCATGCCTTTTTGTTCAGTCTTACTTCCATAAAATTGACCCTTCACGGGGATATAAGTTCTCCCGAATTGCTCCCGAACCCAATCCCTAGCTTGGGTGACGGCCACAGATGATACGCGTGTCGAGTCCGTCCGGATATAAGTAATCAAACCATTTTGATATAGTCCCTGAGCCGCTATCATAGTCTGTTTAGCTGACAGCCTCAGTCTCGTAGAAGCTCTTTGCTGCAGAGTAGATGTAGTGAATGGTGGTTTCGGCTTGACCGACTTTTCTTCCCGGATTACCTGGCTGGCTTGAAAGGGCACACCACTAATATCTCCAACTATATCCTGAGCCTCTTGTTCCTTGTCAACCGCTACCTTCCAAGACTTTTGATTACGAAGCTTTCTGCCATCTATTCGGACTAAATTACCTTCGAACATTTGGTCGGCATATATCAGTTCGGCTTGGAAGGACCAATATTCTTCTTCTACAAAAGCTCTGATATTATCTTCGAGCTCACAGACCAACCTTAAGGCAACCGTCTGGACTCGACCAGCAGAAAGCCCCGGCATTATCGGTTTGTTCAATAGGCTGCTAGCCTGAAATCCGACAAGGCGATCCAAAACCCTACGAGCCATCTGTGCCTCAACCCTTTCCATATTGACAGCACCGGGTTGTTTCAGAGCCTTTAAAATTGCATCTCTGGTAATTTCCCTAAAGGTGACTCGTTGGAAATAATGCTTCTCTTTGTCCGCATCACGCATACCCAATCTTTCTGCTATATGGTAAGCAATCGCTTCGCCTTCACGGTCTGGATCGGTAGCTAGAATTATACTTTCCGCAGATTTAGCACGCTTCTTCAGATCTGCCAAGATCTTTTTATTAGTGGTCACATACTTGGCTTTGAAGTCATTTTCGATATCAACTCCAAGCTCTTTGTCTGGAAGATCTCTTATGTGACCAACCGACGCTACCACTTCGTATTCACTACCCAAATAACGGCTTATAGTTCTCGCCTTAGCAGGAGACTCTACCACAACCAATTTCATGTTTTTCCTCTACTGGTTCTTCAGCTATACTTAATTTAGAAAACTTCGTTAGTCCAAAAACTTCAATATATCTTCTGCTATTTCCTGCGGATTTCCCAGTTCGGAATCCACGGAATGTTGAGCTCGAGCGTACCAATCGCGCCTGCTGTTCAACAACAGAGAAAATTCTTTCACAGATTCAGCCTGATTGAATAAGGGCCTCGCTGAGCCTCCTCTAAGTGCTCTCTGGAAGGCAACTTCCGGTGTCACTCGGAGCCACACCGTTAAAGTGTCCTCTGGCACAACTCCCCAATTTTGATCATGCAGTGCCCATCCACCTCCTGATGCAAGAACTGTTCCTCTGAGCGACAGCAATTCGAGAGCCACCTCTGACTCACGTCTGCGAAAATGATCCTCACCCTTTTGATTAAACAAAATGTCTATAGGAATTCCACACCTCTCTTCTATAACCGAATCCATGTCGGAAAATTCCCACCCTAAGAGGCCAGCAAGCTCTCGACCTACAACCGATTTCCCGCTAGCCATAAAACCTACAAGCAGAACACTGCAGAATTGTTCAGCGCTCACCGTAACCACGCTTATCCAGGTGTTGTACATAGGAATCAAAGTTTCTTGTAATTTCGTTTATGGAATCCCCGCCAAATTTTTCCAAGAAAGCATCAGCCAAAACCAGAGCTACCATTGCTTCCCCCACAACAGCTGCCGCAGGAACGGCACAAATATCACTTCTTTCAACTGCAGCATCCGCCACAGATCCATCTCTCATATCAATACTAGGAAGTCTTTTTCTCAGTGTGGAGATTGGCTTCATCGCAGCCTTGACCACTAAAGGAGACCCCGTCGTGACTCCACCTTCCAGGCCTCCAGCTCTGTTAGATTTCCGACCTATTCCCCCTGATTTTTTAGCATTTTTATCAGTCACTATCGGATCGTGAACTTCCGATCCTGGCTTAAAGGCTCCCGAGAATCCAGCTCCAATTTCTACGCCTTTGATCGCTTGAATTGACATGACTGCACCAGCTAAACGCCCGTCCAGTTTGCTATCATAGGTCACGTAGCTTCCCAAACCCGCTGGAATCCCAGTAGCTACCACTTCAAATACGCCTCCAAGCGTATCGCCATTCCTCTTGGCATCGTCGATCGCTTTTTTCATCCGTGTCGTGGCGTCAGGATCTAAGGATCTCAAAGCCGAAGCATTTACGCTCTCATTCAAATTTGTTGGCAGAACATCGGGAACATTTGCCTCAATCGAACCTATAGACGTCACATGACTCCCTATAGTTATTCCAAAAACCTCCAGCAATCTCCTGCAAACAGCACCACAAGCCACCCGTGCAGCTGTTTCCCTAGCACTGGCTCGTTCCAAGATATCGCGAGTATCCCGACGATCATATTTCAAAAGACCTACCAAATCAGCATGCCCAGGCCTCGGTAAATACAGACTTCTCAGTGCTTTCGGATTACCATCAGGATCAGGCTTTTCCGGTGACATCGCCTGAGTCCAGTTCTCCCAATCCTTGTTCCATATTAACATGGAAATTGGAGATCCTATTGTCTCCCCCAATCTTATTCCTGAGATAACCTCCGCTTGGTCAGACTCAATCTGCATCCTGCGACCTCTTCCATACCCACCTTGCCGACGTACTAGATCCGGATCCACATGTTTAACCATTTCCAAGGTCAGACCGGCCGGGATTCCTTCCAGAATAGCGACTAAACCCCGACCATGAGATTCCCCAGCTGTACTAAACGAAATCCTTCTCATAATTATTTATTCAACCTCTGATAAATTCTCTCTAATTTCCAAGACTTAGAGATAGGATAAACGAAAGTCCTATGAATAGTCCAGACAATGTATACAAAGTGGTTACCGTCCCGGATCGGTAGATCTCTTCTTTCGCTTGTCATTCCAATTTCTCACTCTAGCGACATCCCACGACTTGATTGGAGGAGGGAAAAGGTTGTAGTGCAGAATATGAAAGATAGCAGCCAATCCATCTTTCCAGGTTATTTTTTTTCCCTCCTGGTAGGATCTTCCGTGGTAACTAATAGGTACTTCATAGATCCGTGCACCTGCTTGAGACAAGCGAGCTGTGATCTCAGGTTCGAATCCAAACCGGTTCGATGTTAATGGCAAACTTTTTAAGAGTTCGGCATTTACCAGCTTATAGCATGTCTCCATGTCACTAAGGTTTAAATCAGTCAACATATTACTGAGTAGAGTCAAAAATCGATTTCCCACCATATGCCAAAAAAGTAGAACTCTCCTACTACCCCCCAAAAACCGTGAACCAAAAACGGCATCTGCTTTTCCGGACAATATAGGCTCCATTAGAATCGGGAATTCATTCGGATCATACTCCAAATCAGCATCCTGTATAATAATCAGATCCCCTGTCGCCTGTTCTATACCGCGTCTTACGGCTGCCCCTTTTCCTTGGTTGTTTTCGTGCATTATCAGGTGGTCAATCAGACCTTTCCTGTGTAGGTCCTCTAAAAGCGACTTGGTCCCATCAGTCGAACCGTCATCAACCACAAGAATTTCAAGGGAGAGCGTCATGGAATCTAAGCTTCGCAACAACCGTTCTATAGTGTCCAATTCGTTGTAGGACGGTATAACCACCGATAGAGTGACCGAATCCCAATCAAAGTTAACCCTTTCATTACAATACTCATCTCTGTTGAAAGGCGAATTCATTCGAATCTCTGTCACCTCCCCGTAGGTCTTGGGATTACTAGGATGTCCCCCAGAAGCGTATACTCTGATCCTCCCAAGCGAGCAACTGGCTTCAAGACTGTTGTATCAACCAGGAAGGAGTCTTCTTTGAACTCTAGAGACGGATCTAGCCTGACAGCTTTAACTTCACCTACAATCATACTCCCTGCATTACCAAGGTTTAGCTCCCTAAAAAGCTCACACTCTAATACTGCTGGACAGTTAGCCACATATGGTGCATTCACATTAGCTGCAACGCCGATTGGTAGGCCAACTCTTTTAAATTCGTCTTGTTCTGGAGGAAAGTCGGCTGAAGTTTCGTTCATGTGCACAGCCTGTACCTCAGTCACAATATTCACACAGAATGCTTTCTGATCGAGTATATTTCGCAGAGAATCCTTAGGAGTCCCCATCCTAGTACCTATAGATACGCTCACCAACATAGGTGACGCCGCGACTGCAGAAAAAAAGCTGAATGGAGCCACATTTAATACCCCATTTTTCCCATATGTGGAAACCCAACCTATAGGCCTCGGTACAACCAAAGAAGTTAACAACTGATACCGATCTAAGTTCGCCACTTCATCTGTCTGGATGACCCTATGTTCGACTGCATCTGCTGAGGCTTTCTGCAAGTGATTATCCTCCTGGAAGGCTCAAAATCTGACCTGGGACGATCTGGTCCCCTCGAATCTTATTAACCTCTTTTAATCTGGAGACACTAGTCCCATAGACACGTGCGATTCGCCAGAGTGACTCTCCATTCCGAACGATATGTGTTGATGCCGATCGACTAGAATTGTTCATCAAAGACTGAACATACTTGTCATACTGATCAGGGAAAACCGACACATGGAAATGGGGTGGTCGACGCTCTCTAGTGGCTTCCAGTACAGCAGCTCCCTCAAGATATAACAGAGTGCTCTCCAACCAATTTCTACAAACTGTCGAGTTGCTTCTTCGAAAATCTATCGCCATACCGGTCGGATGAACCGACAGAGATGAAGCGTTCCT
>DUCW01000212.1:1406-3951 GCA_012959595.1 Gemmatimonadota bacterium | reverse complement strand
AGGTTGACCACTGATGGGACGAGTCAAACTTGTCACTACGAGTTTTTCTCCACAAGCTCTTCTGTATTGTCCACTGAGTCTTTCCACAAACAGTTTGACTTCGGGTCTTCCATAGGGAAAGGATACATCATGTACAGTGTAATTCAATCCATTGCCTATCCGCACCAAATAGCCAGCTTCGACAAAACGACGAATCTGTTGGCCAGTCTCTAGGAAGGTGAAGTCGTGATCCTTGGCTGTTTGATAAGCACGATTCACGGAGGACTCCGAACCTCTTAGAGTCTGTCCCTTTACCTGTGATCCACACAACAGCAGAAGTGCAGGAAAAAGCAGGAATAGGTCCCTGACCACTTTTATCCATATTCCTCTCAGTGCCACAAACCCATACGAGTGCCCTAGGAACTCTTTTCTATGTTTTTTCATAGATCCCAAAGATCTCCGATTCCGATTACAGAATCAAACTTATTTTGTTTGCGAATACTTCTCTGATACCGCCGTCCAGTTAACAACATTCCAGAAAGCGGCCAAGTAGTCAGGCCTTCTATTTTGATAGTTTAAATAATAGGCGTGCTCCCAAACATCAACTCCTAAGATCGGAACACACCCACAGGAAAGCGGACTATCTTGATTGGCGGTAGCCATTACTTGCAATCTGCCATCCGAATCCACAACCAGCCAACTCCATCCCGATCCAAATTGAGTGGCTGCTGCAGCAGAGAAAGTTTGTTTGAATTGATCGAACGATCCAAAGGAGCCATTTAATAGCCCACTCATTTCTTCAGTAGGAGAATTCGATCCATCTGGAGCCATAATTTCCCAAAATAACTTATGGTTGACGAAGCCACCGCCATTATTTTGAACGGCTCCTCGGATATCTTCTGGAACAGCACTCAAGTCTATTAGTAATTGCTCACCCGAATGGCTATGTAATTCTGGATGATGCTCAAGAGCCGCATTCAAATTGTTAGTATATGCCTGATGATGCTTCCCATAGTGTATCTCCATGGTTCTGGTATCAATGTGAGGCTCTAAAGCGTCACTCGCATAACCCAATTCGGGTAGTTGAAAAGGATACGCCATTTTGTCTCCTATCTAATTAGTGATCACATGCCATTACCATGTACAGTTTGACCTCTGAATTCAATAAACAACAATAATATAATTCTGTCACACCTCTAACCCCTTTTTCAATTCTGCAAGGTAGTGTCCCTTCTTGTTGAACCAAACCACGTCTACCTCTAAACCTACATCTCGGGATATACACGCTAAGAGTTTTGGATCTACGAACAGCTGCGGGAAGACCTCTCCGATCACACCATCAAACTCTAATTGGTAATGCAGTTCCCCGGCATAGCTTTGACTCGCTGGGAAGTCCAAATCACCAACAGTTCGCAGATCTGTGGAATCCATTAAGATGATCCCTGTCGAAGTGAGTAGGGACGAAGCTAAACTGAGCAGTTGTTCCAGACCTGTTAGGGTCCCCGCCAGCATAGAACCGTTCATCAGTAGCAAGATTGTGTCATACTTCAGGTCGTTCTTTGAGAACTCTTCCAGTCGTCCCAGTCTGGCATCCGTGATCCCTCTTTCCCGCATTATACGAACCGTTCC
This sequence comes from Gemmatimonadota bacterium, assembly GCA_012959595.1. GTDB lineage: Bacteria > Gemmatimonadota > Gemmatimonadetes > Longimicrobiales > Gaopeijiaceae. Next base: position 2,343 of record DUCW01000212.1, on the reverse strand, counting down.
AGGAAGTAGCTCTAGAGCGGTGACGCTATGTCCTCTAGTCTGAAGGGCCAACCCATGTGAACCGACCCCTGCTCCAATGTCCAATACCCTCGGCCCACATCGCCCCAAAGCGAGTAACTCCCAATCCTCAAAATCATCCTCACTTCGAAAAAATATCGAAGGATACAGCTCCTCAGGATCACTGAAATCGTTACGCACAATAACCGCAATGTCTTCTCCGAAATCGTGATATCTCAATAAAGCCAATTCCAAAGGACGCCAGGAATCAGTCAGATTTAGACTGTTAATTATTTTCCCCTTGAAATTAACTACTTGTTCGCCCAGGGTTTCCTCTCGAAGTAATCATCAGTTAATTCTTTAATTTTTCCAGAGAGCAGCATCAGTGCTATTAGATTCGGGAGGATAACTATTCCCAAAGCAATGTCCCCCATCGCCCACGCAAGGCTCAAAGCCACGTTCGCACCGACAAAATGCATCAAGATATAAATAATTTTATAAGGAAAAATAGCCTTTGTCCCAAAAAGGTAATTGGCACACCTATCACCGTAATAACTCCAGGAAATAGCTGTGGAAATCCCGAAAAGAAATACTGATAAAATTACCACGTAATGCCCCCAATCACCCAGCGGGGACAACCCTTTTCTGAAAGCCTGCATGGTCAAGGGAGCACCGCTTTCTACGGCCAGGCCCCAAAGAGACGTCACAGCGATCCCACCTGCTCCAATAGCTTCACCAGATTCAGGAGTAACTGTACCTGTAAAACTAAGAGTCATTTCCTGATCCGTGTAGAGTCGGTCTACTTTAACCTCATGCCACCCGACAAAAGTATCAGATCCCTCGACATATTGCCCGTCATAAAAAACTATTTCACCCGGATTATCAATCGCCGTGTACCCCGTATCCTGATCTCCTGAGACCCAGCTTATATCCCCTTCAC
>DUCW01000212.1:327-1329 GCA_012959595.1 Gemmatimonadota bacterium | reverse complement strand
TCTTCTGTCTTTGCTGCAGCGTGTGCAATAGGAGCTGAGCCTTGGCCAGCTTCATTTGAAAAAAGACCCCTATTTACACCATACATCATTGTAGTCAGAATCGCTCCAACACCAGTTCCAGCAATTCCTGCCGTAGGGTTGAATGCTTCTGAGAAGATCGATGCGAAAGCAGGACCTACAGCACCTAGGTTCATCATAATGATTACCGAGGCACCTAAGACGTATACGACTGCCATGAATGGGGCCAAAATACTTGTGATCTTGCCAATCCTGCCAATTCCACCCAGGACTACTGCCGCCACTATGGTCACCGTAACCAATCCAGTGATCAACGGAGGTATACCAAAGGCTGTACTCATAGTATCAGATACAGTATTTGCCTGGATGGCATTACCAGTCAGGAAAGCAGTAAATCCTAGAGCAATTGCGAAAAAAATTGCCATCGGTTTCCACTTTGGACCCAACCCCATTTCAATGTAATACATGGGCCCACCCGAAACCGTCCCAACCACATCCCCCGCATCCCGGTGCACTGAGCGGTAATGTTGAGCTAGCGTAACCTCGGAGAATTTCGTCGCCATCCCTAGGGCAGCCGTCACCCACATCCAAAACAGAGCACCTGGTCCACCCCAATGTATTGCCAAAGCCACACCGGCGATGTTACCAATCCCAACTGTAGCTGAAAGAGCTGTCGTCAATGCTTGAAAGTGTGAAACATCCCCAGTGTCGTTTGGGTCGTCATACCTGCCAGTGGCTACAGCGACGCCATGCCCGAAATGTCGAAGTTGAATAAAACCAAGGCGGATCGTAAGGAACCCCCCTACTCCGATTAGTAGCAACACCACAACTGGTGGACTTTGTGGCCAAAAAGGAATCCCAACACTCCAGTACCATTCTTGTAAAACGTAGACTGCACTTTCAAAACCTGCCATTGGATCTCCTCTGTTTTTAAAGACAAGAAAAAGTGCGTATTCGCCGCAATTGATGCAAGCCGAGAACGTA
>DUCW01000212.1:0-317 GCA_012959595.1 Gemmatimonadota bacterium | reverse complement strand
CTGAACCATACGTCCTAACCGAGTTCCTCCAATTATATGCATATGAAGGTGATAAACCTCCTGACCTCCGTGTTCTTTACAGTTGATGATCAACCGGTAGCCTTTCTCCCCTAAACCCTCATTCCTAGCAATATCCGCAGCTATTCTCAGCATTCTACCCAATGTTGCTTCATCTTCCTGATTTACATCATCCATAGTCCTGATCGTTTTATTTGGAACAATTAAATAACGATGAATATTTAAAGCAATATATTATGATAAACAAATAAGATTGAAAGAATTTAAGAACAAATTATAGTATTAAAGTAATATATAAT
>DUCW01000211.1 GCA_012959595.1 Gemmatimonadota bacterium | reverse complement strand
TTTGCGACTGAAGTGGCTGGTATTCCTGAATTGAGGAAAGCAGTGGCTGGTTACTTGAGTACTGTTTCTGGAGATAAAGTAGACTGGGAGGGAGTGGTAGTCTCCTCGGGTGCCAAACATGCCTTATTCAATACAGCCTTTGCTTGTTTTGGCCCAGGGGATGAAGTGTTGGTAACGACTCCCTATTGGGTCAGTTATCCGGAAATAATTTCATTGAGTAGAGCAGAGTCAGTGTTCGTCTCTGGAAATGAACAGAATAATTTTCTCGTCACGACTGAAGATCTGGATACCGCCTACACCGACAGGACTAAGGGTTTGATTGTATGTTCGCCCTGCAACCCCACCGGTGGGGTATACAGTCTGGAACAACTGGAGGCACTTGCTTCTTGGGCGAAGGCAAGAGATCTGGTGCTCATAGCCGATGAAATCTATCGTGAGATCTATTTTGGATCTGATAGATCCCATGCACCCAGCGTTTTAGAGCTTCCCAAAGAGCAAAGAGGAAATTGTGTACTGATAGATGGGGTATCTAAGCGTTTCGCAATGACTGGATGGCGGATTGGGTTCTCTTATTCTGATCCTGAAATCGCAAAAAAATTGGCTTCTATCCAGAGTCACAGTACTTCAAATCCTGCTAGCCCCTCCCAAATGGCAGCGCTCAGTGCTTTTGAGAACCTTGATAAGGCTGAGGAAGAGGTGCGAATCATGAATAAAGCCTTTGTGCGGAGAAAAGATTTGGTGGCCAGTTTGTTACGGGAACGACTTCCTCAGCTGAGTTTTGTGGAGCCAGAAGGGGCGTTTTATTTTTTTATTAAGATCGACTCTCTGTTTGGAGATGGTCACAACGGATCGGTAGATGTGTGTTCGTGGATCCTTCAGGAAGCTGGAGTAGCGATGGTTCCAGGATCTGCCTTTGGAGATGACCGGTTCGCTAGGATTAGTTTCGCTACTTCGGACGATCTTTTAGTGGAGGCTATAGGAAGAATAGCTTCTTTGTTAGATAAGGGCTGAGTCGTGTTTCGAAAAGGACACTGATTGTCAGGTTGTCACTTCTTCAGTTAGATGGTCGATTATCATCCAACAGGTTCTGTCTAGAATTTCAAAAAGATCTTGAAAACCCGTAGTTCCACCGTAGTAAGGATCTGCAACATCCAAAGCTGATTCTGTGGCTGTGTCAAACTCTCTGAATAACTTAATGTTTGCTTTGCCCCCATATCGTTCCTGCAAAGTCTGAAGATCCTTGAAATTTTGTCGATCCATGGCGAAAATATAGTCGAAGTCATGAAAGTCCTCCTGTGTGACCTGCCGGGCTCTCCCGTCTAGTGTGATGTCATTGGTCTTTGCGACAGATATGGATCGAGGGTCGGCGGCAGAACCGACATGCCAGTTTCCCGTCCCAGCGGAGTCCACCCGTATTTTTGTGGTCATGCCTTTTTCGGCTAAATGGTGACGGAGAATAGCTGCTGCCAAGGGAGACCGACAAATATTTCCCAGGCAAACGAACAGGATAGATGGTTGATTGTTAGTAGTCATGAGTAAGAGCCAGGTTCTTGAGAAGTGGACGGAGTTTCTGATTCTGAAGTATATGTCATAGATTGATAAAGTGAATGTTAATTTTATCCTTTCTATCCATAAACAATTTCTATAGTAGACCAACACAAGGAATCAGACCCTGAATGCAGGGCGGTGTAATGACGAACCTAATTGAACAAATAAATTTTACTGACCTTGGTATATCATCCAAACTATGTGCGGCCATTAAATCTTTGGGGTGGGACTACCCGAGCCCAATTCAGATAAAAGCAATTCCGGCGGCACTCACAGGTCAGGATTTGGTTGGGGTTGCACAAACAGGAACTGGGAAAACGGGTGCTTTCTTGATTCCCTGCATAGATAAAATTGAAATGGGAGGCCTACAAACGTTGGTCTTGTGTCCAACACGGGAGTTGGCACAGCAGGTATGTGAAGATGCCGTAGCTTTGTTGGCGAGATCTGGGGGTAAGTCGGCA
>DUCW01000210.1 GCA_012959595.1 Gemmatimonadota bacterium | reverse complement strand
GATTCCAAAACAGTTGACAAAGACAGCATAAGCAACACCTTTACCGTGATTCTTTCTCATCGAGTATTCCCAGCGTGGGGTCGATGGTTCACGGAACGTCCAGAGAGTCTCACCAGTACCTGCATCCAAGGCCACGACGTAACGTCGTTCTCCCGCCACTGTAATCAACATACCGTCGACATAGATTGGGGTTGGGCGAGCAAGTACATTGCCGAAACTTCCAGCATCCCATTCCCAAGAAACATCGAGGTCTCCAAAATTCGAAGCGTCAATCTGGCTCAACTCGGAGTACCGCTGGCTGGCTACATCTCCACCGATGTACATCCAGTCTCCGATGCGTTGATCCATGTTTGTTTGCTGAGCCTGTGAAGCCACGGGCAGTGAGATGGAAAACAGCAGAGCCAGGCAGATGGATAGGAAAGGAATATCTGAACTAAGATTTTGTGGTTTCACGCGAATTTCTCCACTTCAATTTAGAAATATGAAAATTTAGTGACCCTTGATTCATTTTTATTATACTGTAATCTGACTTGGTTGGAGTACAGTAGCAACGGTCATCTGCAAACTCAGGAGTTGTAGTGATACGGTTGAAAGGATTCTTGCTGATCACCATAGTTGTAGTGTTTGTACTAGTGCATGACTTGGTGCAAAGAACTCTACTTCCCTTAGCTCTTAGACTTTTCCCCGATAAGCGAGAGGGTATCCTCAATGTATGGGGAAGGTGGATTGCTGATGGGTTTATCAGAATAATGCGGTTTACTGGGGCAGGGGATTTTCCTGTGCAGAGTGTGATTCCTCCGGATCCTGATGTTCTAGTATTGATGAACCATCAATCTCTTATGGATTTGCCACTCGGCGTCAGAACTATACGGGGAGGTTATCCAATGGTTGTTACTCGTGCGAGATATGCGAAGTGGATTCCATTAATTTCTGGTATTATAAGAAGATTGGATTTTCCCACGGTCCATCCTCAACAAAAGAGCAAAACTGACCTCGCGAGACTCTTTAGGACAGCAAGGACGACCACAAGACCGGTCCTTCTTTTTCCAGAAGGCACACGTTCTCCTGACGGGGAGCTACTGCCCTTTAGACAAGGTGCCCTGAAGGTCTTTCTAAGTAAGCGTCAGTGGAAGGTCTATCTCGTTGTAGCCGATGGTGTATGGAAGTACAGAAAATTAGTGGATGTTCTCTTCTTAAAAGAAAAGATCAATTGGAAAATGAAAGTCTTGGGCCCCTTTGAATCTCCGGAAAAAAATGAGGATTTGTCGGACTGGATACAGGAGATGGAAGATCAGATGAGAGAAGGCCTAGCCTCCCTCAGGGAAGGAAGCTAGGCCCGAAAACTGTTCAGAAATATTGGACAGTCGTTACAGTGGCCGGTCCGGGTTAGCCATAGTGCGCCACATGTGTGCTGTGGGACTATTGTCATTACCCAACCCTTGGGTAGGCTGTTTAAAGTGACGACCGATGATGTCAATGAACGGTTCGATTGTCACGTCTACACCGTCTTGGAAAGCGTAGGTGTCATTAACTGTAATCAAGCGGGATTCCATATACCATTTATGGGCCCTGCAGTACTTATAGGCTTCTGCGATGTAAGGTTCGGGAACGTAATCTTCACCGAAGATCCTGTTGTACATCTCAGGATATTCATAACCCGTGGCCTCATCGGGATAAAATCGCAGAGCTTGGTGGTACTGGATGCCCCAGCTGACTCGCTCGTCGACGTAGGGTGCAAAAAGTTGAGCACCCCAGTACCCATGATCGACTTTGATCAGGTTTTGCACGGTATCATGCAGAAGGCACGCCAGTATCGTTCTTTCTGGTTGGCCGGTTTGGAGGGCGTGGTTGGCACTTTGAAGTACGTGACGTGCGGGTGCGAAGCGAAGTCTAAAGAAATCTTCGAGGGTGGCATTTAGGGGCATCGGCTCGAGATCACCTTCCCTAGTGAATAGATTACCAGTACCGCGTCGTGCGGTTCTCTCCTGCTCCTGCAACTCCGCTAGTTCGTCTTC
>DUCW01000209.1:5715-11964 GCA_012959595.1 Gemmatimonadota bacterium | reverse complement strand
GGAGGATCTCGCCGGGTCCTTGGACGCCTGCCTGAGCCATATGCACCCTACCACCTCCACGTCCGCCCACTTTTTCTGCTATCCTTGAAACCAGTTCATTGGCCTTGATACCCATGTCAACCAAATCTTTTGTAACGAAGAGGAACACTGCAAATTTACTGCCCGGGAATTCGGCACCCACTGCAGCCACTCCAGATACACTCGAAGCTAAGAATGCATCTCCCCACTTCCTAACACCAGCATTGTCTGCGGCTTTGACTGTAACCGCCTTATAGCAAAAATGCTTATCCCCAGTACTGTATTGCTGAAATTTTACAACAGATTCTCCTGGTGCTTGTCCACCCGTCATGTAACTATTTAATAGTGCTTCCAAATCCTTTTTTTCTTGAAGAACTTTTCTGATACGCGATGTAATATTCTCTGAAGAAACACCCAAAGATGTCGCGACATCGTCCAATCGATGCACGTAGCTTTTTAGATGGGCCATAGCCCCTGGACCTGTGCAAGCTTCTATCCTGCGAACCCCCGCTGCCACCCCTGTTTCACCTATGATTTCAAACAAACCAATCTCACCAGTACTCTTAACGTGTGTACCGCCACAAAGTTCTATACTGGCTCCTTCAATTTCGACCACACGCACCACATCGGAATATTTCTCGCCAAACAAAGCCATCGCCCCCGCTTCCAAAGCTTCGCTATACGGTTGATGGTCTATCTTGAGTTCAAGATTGTTCCAGATTACTTGATTGACTCTTTCCTCCACATCAGCACACTCTTGGTCGGTCATCGAACCATTGTGTGTGAAATCAAACCGCAATCTATCGGGTGCTACCAAAGAACCTCTTTGCACAACATGTTCGCCAAGTGTCTCTCTAAGAGAAGCGTGAAGTAAGTGAGTGGCTGTGTGGTTTCTCTGAGTATTGTACCTGATGCTGGAATCTACTTTAGCACGCACAATTAAAGGTGGGCTTGCTTGCTCAAAAACGGCCACATCATTCACTATACCCGCTACTACAATCTTTCCGCCCATTTTGGCGACCTGTCTGATCTCTACAACCCATCCATCTCCTTCGACGATCCCAACGTCCGAAATCTGACCTCCTCCTTCAGCGTAAAAAGGATTGTCAGCCAATAGGAAAGCCACCCTATCTTGGTCTACACGTATGGACAGCACTTCGGTCTCCGTTTGCAAATGATCGTATCCCTCGAAGCTTTGATCCTGATCTGGAAGTAAGTTTCTCCATTCCCCACCAGTATCCAAGGACATTTCTTTCGAATTCGAATCTATCCTATCTGCTCGACTTCGATTCTTCTGCTCTTCTAAGGCTTGTTCAAAGGACGAAACGTCTACACCATACCCACGTTCTTTTGCCATTAACTGAGTTAAATCCAGAGGAAATCCGAAGGTGTCATAAAGCTTAAAAGCATCTTGTCCACTCACAGTTTGGAGCAAGCCTGACGACATAGTTTTGGTTGTAATCCGCTCGAACCGATCCATTCCACCCTCAATAGTAAGAAGAAATCGCTCTTCTTCCTTAAGGGTGCTTTCAGCGATGTATTCTCTTCTTTCTTCAAGATCGGGGTAAACTTTACCCATGAGATCGACAACTACTTTCACGATTTCAACCAAAGTCGGTTCACGTCTTCCAAGAATCCAGGCATGTCGCCCCGCTCTTCGTAAGATACGCCGTAAGACGTATCCTCTTCCTTCATTTGAAGGCAAAACCCCATCTGAAAGCAAAAAACTTATTGCTCTGGCGTGATCTGCTAGAACTCTATAGCTGACACCTTCTTCACTTTGAGGGACATATGGTTTACCAACGACTTCTGATACGGCCTCTATCAGTGGAAAAAAATTGTCCGTATGGTAGTTGGAATCGGCCCCTTGCAATAGAGAGGCCAGCCGTTCTAAACCTGCACCCGTATCAATCGAAGGGCTAGGCAATGGATGCAATTCGCCCTTTTTGTCTCTGTCGAACTGCATAAACACGAGATTCCACAACTCGATGATGGTTCCCGATTCACCAAGTTCGACAAAATTTTCGGTACTTAAGATTCTCCTTTCCTTCTTGGAACGCATATCATAATGAAGTTCCGAACATGGGCCACAAGGACCTGTATCCGCCATCTGCCAAAAATTATCCTTATCACCCAGCCGGAATATCCGTTCTTCAGGCAACCCTACAGAATTTTTCCAAAGTCCATGAGCTTCGTCATCTGAGTCATGGATCGACACGAAAATCCTATCTTCTTCCAATCCCAATTCGCTTACAAAGAACTCCCATGCATAATGAATAGCCCCTTCTTTGAAATAATCCCCAAAAGAAAAGTTGCCAAGCATCTCGAAAAACGTGTGATGTCTCGCCGTCCGTCCCACCTCTTCCAAGTCATTGTGCTTACCACCGGCACGCAAGCATTTCTGAGAGGTCACGGCACGTTTAAAATCTGCTTGTTCAACTCCCAGAAATAATCCCTTGAACTGGACCATACCAGCGTTCGTAAACAACAGGCTGGGGTCGTTTTCCGGAACCAAATTAGAACTGGTACGAATCTCATGATCTTTCCGATCAAAAAACTTCAGAAATCGGGATCGAATTTCAGATGTGGTCATAATAGCACAAGTTAAACATTAACGGTGTTCCATTATAACCCCTTAGGCAGCACTTCCCAACAAGTGCCACTAGCCGTCATCAGGTTTCTAAAACGCAGTCCAAGACAGATTTTTCACCACGTATAATCAAAGATTTCCGTCAGTCGGCGACAGCGGAATCTTGTTCTTTTACCTCAGGCTTAGTATCGGTCATTTTTACCAAACCCAATGTAGCGCGGACCAGACCATCCACTTCCTCGAGAACATCGGGATTCTCTACAAGAAAATCTCTAGAGTTCTCTTTCCCTTGTCCAAGACGTAAGTCTCCAAATGAATACCACGAGCCAGATTTCTCAATAATATTCTCCTCCACACCAATATCGATCAGAAGACTTTCGTGACTGATCCCCTGGTCGTACAAAATGTCGAACTCAGCCTGTCTGAATGGTGGTGCACATTTATTTTTTACAACCTTTACCCTAGTCCGGTTACCTATGATATCGGTGCCGTCTTTTATCGCTCCAATCCTACGTATATCCAGCCGAAGTGAGGAATAAAATTTCAGTGCTCTCCCACCACTTGTAGTTTCGGGGCTTCCAAACATCACACCGATTTTCTCTCTGATCTGGTTCGTAAAAATCACGCACGTTTGGGAACGTGCGACGGCTCCGGTTAGTTTCCTTAAAGCCTGGCTCATCAATCGTGCTTGTAGTCCCACGTGAGTATCGCCCATTTCACCTTCAATTTCCGCCCTAGGAACCAAGGCAGCCACAGAATCCACTACTACTACGTCTACGGCATTACTTCTTATAAGCACCTCTGTGATCTCGAGTGCCTGCTCTCCGGTATCCGGTTGGGATACCAGTAAATTATCCACGTCCACTCCCAGTTTTTTTGAGTAGGCAACATCCAATGCATGTTCTGCATCAACAAAAGCTGCGATTCCACCATTCCTTTGACAGTTAGCTATCACATGTAAGCAGAGTGTAGTTTTACCACTTGATTCTGGGCCGTAAATTTCGGCAATTCGACCCCGGGGCACTCCCCCAATGCCAATAGCAGCATCCAAATTTATGGCCCCAGTTGAGATAGATTCGATCTCTCCAATCCGATCATCGTCACCCATCCGCATGATTGAACCCTTACCATAGGCACGCTCTATCTGGGTAAGAGCAGTAGTAAGAGCTTTTTTTCGTTTATCGCTGACGTCACTAGGAAACTCAAGTTCAGACATTAAACCCTCGCTGAAGATGGGGAGCTGTTTCGGAACCTATTGTACCACACCCGAACATAAAGCGAAAGTGGTGGCGACTAATATTCCTTAAAGCAATCTGGAACCATGACCCAATTCTACCTTTGTCTTTACTTCTCAACATTCAATGGCTCTCTATTCAAAATTCTCACATCCGATTGCAAAATTGTACGGATTTGCGTGATAGTAACGAGTCCACGAAATTGTCCCACCTGTGTCTTACTCTTTTTGAACAACTAACTCGATGTGAAGAATCGGAAGGAAAATCCATTGGGTCCCATTCTAAAGAAATGTATTACATGGTTCAATTAGACCGAGAAGAGTCCAAACGCCCACTATCGACATGCATAAAATTATTGATTCTAGGATCAATAGTTCTGGGTGGATTACTACTAGTGAAATACTCTCCTGTTGGACTGTTACTGACAGATGCTAATCGACTACGTCAATTACTCAACAGTCCGGTGCAGTCATTTTGGACACCTCTAATTTTTGTTGCAGTGTATGCGGGAGCCACAACAGTCGGAATTCCTGGAACAGCAGTAACCATTGCTGGAGGAACCATCTTCGGTGCTTTTTGGGGAACCATCCTAAACACCCTTGGAGCTAATATCGGTGCCACGCTATCCTTTCTAATTTCGAGAAATTTGGGACGTACCGCTCTAGGAAGCCTTATCAAAAACGATCTGAACATCTACGACCGTATAAGCGATCCACGATCTTTTTGGACGCTCCTGTCGTTGAGACTTCTTCCAATAGTACCGTTTACAACATTGAACTTCACCTGTGGAGTCACCAATCTGCCCTGGAGGACATATGCACTTGCCACTGCTATTGGCATGCTCCCATGGACGATCCTCTATACCGTTTTTGCTGATATAGCCCTAGGTATTTCCCAAGAGTTCTCCCTGAAGATGCTGGCGAACCTGCTAGTCTTGGGATTACTCATAATAACCCTACTGAAATTGTCGCACTCCGCTAAGAAAAATCCTGCTTAAGATTTCAATTCAGAAATAGGGTATAGCTCTAGTCATCGACTGAATCATCTACGCGACCTTCTACTCTACCTAATCGCCTGGAGATAGAAGCTAGCCAGCATGCCACAAGCAACCAAGCTATCGCGTAAGCTACAAACACATGCCAATATGCCCTACCAAGTGTTTGGCTCCCCAGAGGAGCTTCTCCTGATTGAGCCAAAGCTACTGCAGGGCAGCAGACCACTATGATTAAGCACACTAAACCAATTCTATTTAATCTCAGATACTTCATAAAATCAATCATCTGTCATCTACCCCTGTAATGTTAAACGTCTTGCATCTGAGTTGCACGGTCGACAAGCTCGGTGGAATATCTGACTGTGAATAAACAGACGAATATTAGTGAATAAGCCAAAAGACCTACCAGCAGAGTAGCTAACATAGATCCATCCAATGTTGGACCGTCTGGATTTAACACTACTGCCTCTGGATGCAAAGATCTCAGCCAACTGACACTCACATGAATTAAAGGTATGTCGAGCACGCCGATTATTCCCACGACAGCCGCCAATCGCTTCCCTCTCTCTAGGTTCAAAGTGCTTCGCCTCACAAGGAAATAGCCGAGATAAATGAACCACAAGAGTAGGGCCAGAGTCAATCTGGGCTCCCAAGTCCACCAGGCTCCCCATGCAATTTTCCCCCAAAGTGGTCCTGTCAATAAACCGATAGTGGTAAAGATCATCCCACCTTCCGCGGCTGTGACCGCCGCTGCATCCAACCGATCATCTCCAAGCCAGAGATACACCCCGCTGCAAAGAGCGACAACTCCGAACGATATGAAAGCAACCCACCATGATGGCACATGGATATAGAATATCCTTTGGACGATCCCCATACTTGATTCAGTCGGGACCCAAAAAAACACCATGTAGTGTAACAACAGAATTGCAGCCACTCCAAGTATCCCAAAAGCAATGCTAATTTTTTTCATTCTACTCCGATTCATCTAGACTCCCAAGAACTCTTCACTCTTCAATAGCAAACCGAAAAAGACTTGCTCCAGCCACCAAGAATATTAACACTATAGCTGCCAACATTCTCAAGTTTCCTTCGATTTCTGCAAAAGGTCTGTTTGCAAAGATTCGATTTGTAGCTGTGACTGTGTGAATGACAATGGGAACCAACAAAGGAAGTACTAAGACCGGTATGATACTTTCCCCCATAGTGTTATTTACAGCCACTGCACTCAACAGAGTCATTATTGACACGAAACTCAAAACGCCCAACAAAATCACCCCCGACAGGCTTATCCAACCCAGCCAATCTCCCGGAAAAGACAGGTTAAAAAAAACGGCGAATACAACCAAAATTAAAACTACGATCGACAATAACAGTATGGAATTCGAAAGTACTTTTCCAAAACTAAAACT
>DUCW01000209.1:1786-5693 GCA_012959595.1 Gemmatimonadota bacterium | reverse complement strand
GCTCTGTAGCAGTCCTGATAGTGCCCTGTTCTCGTCTTCTATAGTATAGATCCTACCTAAACCGAGCATACCTACAAAAATAGTGGCCATCCAAATCAGGCTAGGAGCGATGGTCTGTACGCGGATCAAGCTGGTATCAATTGAAAAATGGAAAAGTACCCCGATCAGTACTGAAAAAGCACCCATAGCCGTTAGCCTCTCCAAAGTCCGCATCTCCACCAGAAGATCCTTGCGAGCCACAGCCCAAACCACGGAGAGGTACTTCAAAACCCGCACTCCTGCAATGTATTACAGTACAAATGCTCAAATTCTGTCAGACGAAAACCTTCATTTAACCCTGTGAACACAAAACGTCCTCTCGCTTGGATTGCAACTCTGTCTGCTAATTCTAGGCCCTGTTCAAAACTATGGGTTACCAGAACGACTGTCCTATTACCATCCTTGAGCGAATTTATTCGATCTCGCAGTAACCTCGAAGCATAGAGGTCCAACCCGGCATATGGTTCATCCAACAAGAGGACTTTGGGATCGTGTAACAGAGCACGTGCCAACGTCAGCCGTTGCTGAAACCCTCTTGAAAGACTTCCCACAAAACGGTCTGCCATTTCCAATATACCAAGGGTCTTCATCGTTTCTCTGATCCTGTCTTCTGGATCTTCTAAGTCGAATAGTTTAGCATAAAAAAGAAGGTTTTCTCGGCCCGAAAGTTGATCGTAAAGCATTGTTTGATGAGTCACTATACCGATCTGACTTCTCCACAACCTCTCCGATACCTCAACTACGTTCTGATCTACTGAAACTCGCCCTTCATCTGGTCTAATAACTCCCGCAAGAATTTTCAATAAAGTAGTCTTCCCTGCACCGTTCGGCCCAAAGATACTAAGAAGTTCTCCGGAATTCAGATCGAAACTAATTCCATCTACGGCACGCGTCCCGGCAAAACTTCTCGAGATATCTTCCGCTTGAAGCCTAGGAATCATTCTAATGTCGATCCACACTGGCCGCAAAAATAGCTTCCCTTTCTATTCACTTCACCACATGATAGACAAGTCAATCCAGCATCTAATCCCTCTCGCACTCTTTGGATTTCCATCTCAACATCTGCATGAAGTTCCCGGCCAACTTCCTCCATAATTTCCAGTACCTCTGAAGCCATCTCAAGTCTTAGGGACTGGAAATCCTCCTTGTCTAATTTGCCACTTTGATAATCATATTCTGCGTCGCGAAGACCTTTTAGTGCAATCATCTTCTTCTGGGCATCGAGCTCAGTTTTACCACCATCACTCGAAGTGAGTGTAGCTTCGTCTCCCTGCAGGACAGGGCGTAGAACAAACAGGATGACACCGATTGTAATCAGGGCAGCACCTAGAACCTGAACCATCTTAAGCTGTAAGACCAGATGGATCTCTGTGCGAATTCTTTTGATCCGAGTTCAATTGACGACCCCGTGAAGGCCACATTGTGATAACTCCTCCCAGGGAGATCACTAGCCCCCCATACCATATCCAACCAACCAAAATATTGATTTGAATCTCAAAAGTAGCTCGCTGAGCTTTTGGGTCATTTAGAAAAGCTCCATTCAGGTCACTAACACTCTCCAGAATCAAGTACAAATCTTCTAGAAATTTAGACCGAATTCCTACTTCAGTTACTGGAGCCTGCCAGGTTAAATAAAGCCGTTTTTCAGCAGTCATAGTTCCTACAGGATGACCGTCTTCACTGACAGCTATCAAAGCAGTTGTTTTGGCTGCTAAATTATCTCCTCGAGCGGAAGACAGACCTTGATATGTCAAGTTGTACTCATGTCCTAACGGTGATTCAATAGTCACGGATTCGCCTGGCTCAAGAGTTGTTATCAATTCGCGATCAAAAGCGGCTCCAGCAAAAGCGGTAAAGACCAGGACTACTCCTACATGAACAATATATCCGCCCCATCGACGTCTGTTCCGACCAATCAAATGCAGAAAAGCTACAAAATGTCCTTCTCCCTCAATACGTGAACGGGCCTTGGTACCTTTAACGAATTCCACCATAATGATAGTCAATACGAATGAGGAAATCCCAAAAGTTACCAACGGCATAACTTGCCTAGCTCCCATCATATAAAACCACAGGGCTACCAATAATCCGACCACAATAGGCATTCGAAAATTCTTCACAAGATTACGGCGTGAAGCCTTTCGCCAAGAAATGACTGGTCCGATTCCCATCAGTGCAAGCAATGCCAGTCCCAAAGGCAGATTTATTCGATTAAAATAAGGTGGACCAACCGTTATAGTTTGACCAGTGATGCCCTCAGTGATTAAAGGGAATAGAGTGCCAAACAGTACAGCAAAAGCTGCAGCAAGGAAAAGAACATTGTTGAAAAGGAAAGCAGATTCGCGTGAGAGATAGGATTCAATCTGACTCTCACTCTTAAGCAGCGGCTTCCTCCACACAATTAACATAATACACAGAGCAGCAATCGATCCCATAAACCCTAAGAAAAGGAAAGCGATTTTAGTATTTTCTGCAAAAGTATGTACTGATTCAATCAGTCCAGACCGAGTCAGAAAGGTAGCGAAGATCGTGAGCAGGAAAGTTGTAACAACGAGACCCATATTCCAGATCTTCAACATACCACGATTCTCTTGAATCTGAATCGAGTGTAGAAACGCTGTAGCTGTAAGCCAAGGTAACAGCGAGGCATTTTCAACGGGATCCCAAAACCAAAATCCGCCCCAACCTAGTTCTTCATAAGCCCATCTCATTCCAAAAATGATACCATTAGCTAGGAAGAACCAGGATAATAAAATCCACCTTCGAGTAATGATAATCCAACGGGTGTCCAAACGCCCATTTAGTAGAGCTGAAATGGCGAAAGCAAAGGGGACCGTGAAAGCGGTAAATCCCAGATAGAGGGTTGGTGGATGAATAGTCATCCAATAGTTCTGAAGCTGCGGATTTAGACCTCTCCCGTCTGCTGGAGCGAAGGGCATCCGTTCGAATGGATTCACATCTGCAAAGAGTAACACCAGAAGGAAAAACCCTGTGATCGTCAGTAATACACCCACTACATAGGGCATAAACTCCCTATTCTTGTGCCTATTGGACACCGTAGCGACAACCGAAAATAGTGAGAGGAGAAGTGCCCAGAACACCAGAGAGCCTCGCTGGCCAGCCCAAAGTCCAGCGACTTTGAAATAGGTGGGCAACTCACGATTGGAATAATTTGCAACGTACCAATAGTCAAATCGATCTGTTAGAAAAGCAACTATTATACCAGCGGAGGTCAAAATTAGAAGAAAGAAGACGGCGTAGACTGACATTTCTCCGCTTAGAACCCAATCTCCTCGTCTTTTCACACCCCCCAAAAAGGCCAATACTGCACCCATAACGCTTACTGGCAATGCGATCCAGAGAGCGAACTCTCCGAGTAGGATCACTCTATGAAATCCTCCAAGAGCTCTTCAGGAGTAGCTTCGTACCGGCTCCCACACTTCGTCAGTACTACCGTAGCATCGAATACACCGTCTTCTCTGTACCGACCCTCCAAAACGACATCTTGGAGTTCTTGGTCGTTAAACGTGTCTGGAAGAATGTCCCTATATTCAACAGGAAACCGAACAGATTCATCCTCTATATCTGCTACAGTGAAACGATGCAACAGCTCGTTAGAATCTCTTGACCAAGACCCCCTCTCCAATCGACCGCTCACTTTCACACCCATCTGATGAAAGGTGGGATCTTCTTCTACTCGACTTATTAACTCAATGGGCGTAAGGTAGTAAGTCATTGTTTCAGTAACTCCAGTCCAGATCAAATAACCTACAACCAGAGAAACCCCTCCAACTGCCGCCAGAAATCTAGAATTATTCTTCATTGTAACGGTCCTGGTGCCAATGGTGAACGGCAAATATTACCTTGC
>DUCW01000209.1:1263-1703 GCA_012959595.1 Gemmatimonadota bacterium | reverse complement strand
AACTGCAATGTAATATAAGGGCACTATCCTGGTGAGCAAAGTCGATACCCTACTAGAAAATGAAAACCGAGCCAGCTCTTGATCAAAACTGAGTTTCAAGAAAAGGTCTCAACCGCTTCAACAGCCCGAGTCCAACCTTCTATGAGTTTGTTCCTTTTATGTTCATCTAAACTCACCGAAAACCTGTCGGGCTCACCCTGACAGGCAATGAATTCCTCCCCATCAGCCCAAACTCCTCCGTAGATTCCCGCTAACCCAGCAGCTCCAAATGCCGTGGTTTCTACTACCGGAGGCCTCCTTATAGGAACATCTAGAAGACTGCTCTGGAAATCCATTAACCAGTTGTTACTGGACGCTCCCCCGTCAACTCTGAGTTCCTTTATACTGGTCAAAGAATCCTGTTCCATAGCCTTCAGAACTTCGACTGTTCCGTATGCCAT
>DUCW01000209.1:0-1194 GCA_012959595.1 Gemmatimonadota bacterium | reverse complement strand
TTGGTGACCATCGAGGCGACCCTAAGCCCACAAAAGCAGGCACAAAGTAAACTCCGTCATTTGAGTCCAATGAAGCGGCCATCGCTCCAGAAACTGAAGCATCTTCAATGATTCCCAAAGCATCTCTCAACCATTGTATTGCAGCCCCAGCAACAAAAATCGAACCTTCTAACGCATAACAAAGGTGACCTCGAGAATCACAAGCAGCAGTCGTCAAAAGTCCATGTCGAGAGATGATGGGTTTCTCTCCTGTATTCATCAGTAGAAATGCTCCTGTGCCATAAGTATTTTTTGCCAGTCCCGGAGACCAACATCCTTGTCCGTAAAGAGCCGCTTGTTGATCTCCAGCTACTCCACAAACGGGTACTTCTACACCAATGGTCTCAGAAAGTACTGACCCAAAAAAACCGCTACTGGGCTTTATCTGAGGCAGTGCAGTTTCAGGAACCTCCATGATCTCCAAGAGCCAAGGGTCCCAAATTCCTTCTTGTAGATTGTACAGTAGAGTTCTAGAAGCATTCGTAGGATCAGTAACGTGAGCACCACCACCTGTTAGTCGAGCAATCAACCAACTATCAATTGTTCCTATTGCTACTTCACCTGCTTCTGCAAGAGTTCTTAAATCAGGTCTTTCTCTAAAAATCCACATTATTTTAGTGGCAGAAAAATATGGATCCAAAACCAGACCAGTCCTGGATTTCACCTCAGATTCGTAGCCCTTCCCTTTAAGCTCTGAACAAATATCTATTGTTCGACGATCTTGCCAAACAATCGCCCTGTACACTGGCTCTAATGTCTCTTTGTTCCAAAGGACAACTGTCTCTCTTTGATTGGTGATCCCAACGCCTTGTATTTCAGCATTGGTTGCATCCTGTATAGCCAATCGTGCCATTTTTTGTGTGGTAGTCCAAATTTCCATAGGATCATGTTCTACCCAACCTGGACGAGGAAAATACTGTGTGAATTCTGAATAGGTACGACTCATGATTTCCCCGTTTTGGCCAACCACCAGACAAGTCGTTCCAGTAGTTCCCTGATCTATGGCCAGAACTGAGGGGGTTTTCAATATTTTCACTTCCTTTACAACTTTAGTGGACCGAACGAATAGACCAAACCACAACGCTTGAATAAATCCAACAAGAGTGGAATAGGAAGTCCAACAACGGTGTAAAAATCACCGGATATACTTTCCAC
>DUCW01000208.1:10417-11980 GCA_012959595.1 Gemmatimonadota bacterium | reverse complement strand
GTGTACAACGCCTACCACATCAAAAACAAATGGATCGGTTTCACTCGCTACACCTAGGTCTGAGCTTCTCACTGCGTAACCATCCATAGCACTGTTGGCTAGTGGGGGTAGTGTACTTGGTGCATATATGTTCCTGGCGAGTATTCTTCCTAGTGCACTGTCAATTTGGACGGATTCAACATCAAGGGTAATTGCTCGATCAAGGATTCTCTTTGTTGCTTGATCCACAGAGAGCCAATTGGCGGTTCTATCTTCGAAATTTGTCATTGTTGCCAATCAGAATCGGTAACTAACACCTACAAAGATATTCTTTGTGGCGACCCATTCGTCTTTAGGGTTAGTACCCTGAGGATCTAAATCTGTGGTCAACCATCCAGCTGGAGTGCCAACCTTCCACAGGTTGAAAACTCCTTCAGTGAAAAGTGAAATCCGCTCAGACACCTGAAAATCTGTTCCTCCAGCGATGACAGTAGCAAATTGGCTACCAAAATCGTAGCGGTTGTCCTGGTCTATCCCAGCGGCCTGTTCCAAGGTCTGATCAGCTGCCAAGGAAGCTGCTGCCCCGCCACCAAAGGCCAGGTATGGCTGGATGTTATGCCAAGTACGGTGACCAGTCAGGTTGAGTCTAAATCGTAGGTCGAAGACGCCGAAATTCAACTCAGTATCACCGAGCTTAGTGCGACCCTCTGTTGCTGTGACATTGTACACTGATCGGGTGGATTTATATCGGCTAACATTAACTTCAATGGTGAGGACGCTACCAACACTGATCCCATAGCGTCCTCCGATAATTGAGGCTGTTCTTGGACCTATGTCCAGTTGCCCTGATTGGATATCAGCTTGGCCAAAAAGCAGTCTTCCTGTTTGACGATTCTCTATAAATTCGTAGGGAGAAGGGATTACTTGTGCAACTGTTGGAGCAGTATTTAAAAAAACAACTGCTAGAATCGACAGTATTATAGATTTGGTTTTTGTCATTGAGTTTATGTTGGAGGAATATTGATCTACCTAGGGTATGTCCTTTTATCTAAGGCCAGAACTCAAAGGTTTTTGCATTAGTCATTGATCAAGCTACAAGGTTTCCCCCCACCCTCCAATAATTTTGCTTGGTGTGTCCTTCTCACCAGACTATATGGAAAGTGTCCTGCCTCTCGTATACCCATTGGCGCTCACCGTTTTCATCCAGGTAGGCTTCCTCTTCCTGACGGCAGGATACCTCTTGCCCTCCCCATTCTGGAACTTCAGTAGTTGCCTGTAATTCGATAGAATGCCACACATTAGGGAGCATGATGGCTTCGCCTCGAACAGGTACTCCTTCTTGGGCATCCCAACGTCCAATCAGGGGTCCAGCACCATGCCCATGGTCTCCGATTGGATGGGTATAAACCGTTCCGTTAATACCTTCAGAGTGCATTTGTTCCAGCGTAGCACGAAGCACTTGGTTTCCCGTCGAACCAGGTTCCATATGCTCGAGCAGAATGTCTTGTAACCTGTTTGAGTTCGATAGACATTGTTTGAGGCCCATTGGGACTTCGGTCTCCCCCTGTGGCATTACGTAACCAA
>DUCW01000208.1:3812-10407 GCA_012959595.1 Gemmatimonadota bacterium | reverse complement strand
GAGTGTCCGTATGAAGGTTCATTGCTACCACTCCAAAATCGGTCCAAAGTAAATCTCCGGTTTGAATAGTTGGTGACTCCTCTGTATCATCCAACCCTCCTCGACGCTGCACATCGACATTGGTTTGGAACCAGGTTGTGTACCCAAGTTCCTGTAATTTCTGACGCATCCACCATCTCACGTCATCAGTTGTTGTGGTTCCTGGAGTAATAACGGCCTTGGAAAACGCTTCGGATATTATTGCATGAACGGTCTCTTGAATCTTACGGTATCGAGGTAACATTTCAGGAAGTCTGAGTGAAATGTAGTTCATCGCAAGCCTAGGTTCACGTTGGACGCGATCCCGATATTTTTCTCCGATTGCTTCCAGTAAAACTTCGGACTCTCCCGAATGTAGACCGTCCGAGAATGCCCAGACTGGATCAATGTTCAGGACTATAGTGTTTGGATCTCTATCTTCGAGGAGTTCTCGTAGTAAGTTCCATTGCTCGTTGCCTACTAGTTCAGCTGTTGGTTGAGTTGGGGCAGGAAGAGTCGACCGGAAAGCCTGGAATACTCCACCTTGACTCGTTCCGCCCAATGCTAATTTTTCCACTGTTCCGTCACCTCTTTTTGTGAACACATAAATCGATCGGCGGCGAGCAGCAAAAGTTGTTGGGGCAGTAATAGACCAGAAGACTGGGTCTTCGGCGTATTCACGCATCGAAAGGATCCACATGTCAGTGTTGTATTCCTGCATCAACTTGGGAAGGATTCGGTCAAGTCTTATTTGTAGCCACTCTTGTTGTTCAACTGCTTGCTCTCGCAAGGTTGGCAAGGGTTGGTAGGATGCTGCAGTAGTTTCCTCACCAGTTCTGACGTCTTGGCAACTGATGGATAGTGAGAGTAACGGCAGCAGGAGAATGTTTTTCATAGATGACATGGGTTTGATCCAGCTTAGGATTTTCTTTTTGTGGGTTCACTCATAGTGCCACGGCAAGTGACTTTTGCGCAACTGTATTTCGATACAATGACCTTTTGTCTGTTCGCTCTTTCTGGCCTATATTTCGATAGTTGATTGTGAAACGTGTCTCTGAAAAATGTGCTTACGATATGATCGGAAAAGCTAGTAGGATTTACAAAAATGCAATGGTTCTATCACTTGGATGTTCGTTTGCTCTTGGGCAAGGAGTTGCTGGTCAAGCTGGAACTGTACAACTGGACGAAAACATAAGGGCTAGGGAGAATGGAGCATTGATTGGCCGTATGAACGAAGGCCTGAAATTAATGCTTCTCGCTTCGAGGGATAACTGGTTGCAGTTCAATTTAGAAGGATGGGTTTGGGAAGCTTCCCTTCAGTTGGCGAATAGAGGAGATTTCGATCTAGTGGTATCCGCTCCAGAGGGTGAAAATATCCGGGATAGGCCGCAAGGGACAACCATTGGACGACTTGAAAATGGTACTCTTCTCAGATCTGTCGAGAAGAGTAGCGGGTGGGTCAGAGTTGAAAGAAAAGTGTGGATCTGGGCTCAGTCGGTGAATGTGAAGAATAGCAACTTTGAGGCTACACCTAGTGACTTGGGGACAGGTAAGGGTGCGATGGAGTGGTTGACCTTAGGTGAAAGAGACCTTCCAGTTCTAGATGCCCCCAATGGGGACACTTTGTTTAGAGCTCTTCCGCACTCCACACTCGGAGTTCTTGCCAGGGAAGGGAACTGGGCTAAAGTGACTATTAATGGATGGATCTGGGCTCCAGAGTCCTCACAAGACTTGCTGAATTTGCCTGTAATTGTAGATGTAGATATAGGAGAGTTAGGTCAGAGATCAGAGGAATTGGAGGGAAGGTTCTTGCAATGGGACCTTCAGTTTATATCCCTCGAAGAGGCCGACGGAATTCGTTCTGATTTTTATCAGAATGAAAAGTTTCTTGTTACGAGACTGTTGAATAGCGAAGACAGTTTTATCTATGTAACCGTTTCACCAGATCTGACAGAAGCGGTGTCTTTTTTGAGTCCGTTAGACCATGTTCGCGTTGTAGGGCGTCTGAGGACTGTGTCGGAGAAATTAACTGAAGCTCCTGTGCTTGAACTGATCTCATTCGAAAGAATATCATCTGAGAAGTAAACAGCACTCTGATTTGGACTTCTTTTGCTTAAGACAGTTTTCGATTGTTAACCGAACTGGTAGTAGCATCTGATTTGCCTTGCCTCGTGATCCAAAGTCCGATTAGGATGATTCCAGTTCCTATCAGTTGAGGTGTGGAGGGGACTTCTCCTAGCAATACCAGAGCAGTAGTGAGGGCGATGACTGGTACTAGATTCGAGAAGGCAGCTGTTCGGGGTGCACCGATTTTTTCCAGGCTATAGTTCCAAAAATAATAGGCGACTGCCAATGCCATGACCCCAGCATAGCAAACTCCGATCCAGGACACTATGGGGACCTTTCCTAGATCCATAGACCAGAGTGATTTTGATCCAGCCAGAATCAAGCCCGGGGTAGCTATGCAGAGAGTCCAGGCAGTTACTGGTAGGGCTCCGTATTCACGGGCAAGATTCTGTGAACCGACGGTATATAGTGCCCAAGTTATAGCAGCAAGTAGAACCAATAGATCACCAACTGGTAGGTTGCCATCCAAGGATAAGTTTGTCCTATTTCCAGACACCACAAAACAGATACCAACGAGAGTTATAATAATTCCGGACCAAACTCCTATACCATGCCGTTCCTTGTTTAAGGTTGTAGCTAGTA
This sequence comes from Gemmatimonadota bacterium, assembly GCA_012959595.1. Taxonomy (GTDB): domain Bacteria; phylum Gemmatimonadota; class Gemmatimonadetes; order Longimicrobiales; family Gaopeijiaceae. Next base: position 7,680 of record DUCW01000208.1, on the reverse strand, counting down.
ACAATGTCCAGACGGGAACTGTGGCAAGAATGAGTGAAGAATTTCCTGCAAGAGTTTTGTCGATCCCATAAATGAAAAGAAGTTGGTAGACCACATTACCCAGGATACCCAAAAGAATTATTTTGAAATAGTGTTCCCGCCTAGGCATAGGGATTGGCCCGTTGACCTTCAGCATGCCGATTAAAACAAGGGCAGCCAGTGGAAATCTGACGGCATTAAAGGCGAGCGGATCAAAATAGACTAGAGAAAGTTTTATAACAGAAAAATTGATGCCCCAAATCAAACAAACTCCGACTAAAGCCAAGTCATTCCATGGAATTTCGGACGAGGTTTGGCTTCTCAAGGCATCAGAGTTTTTTTTAGCCAAGTTGGCACTCTTAGATTAAAGGTGGTCTAAAGAAATCTCTATATTTCGAAACGAGACAGCCGATGTTTTGGTTCGACCCTATGTCGTACAAACTTATTCGATTCTTCTTCAAAGTCTACGGCAAATGTTTCATACAACTAAGTTAAGTCACTTTGCTACTCTCGGACTATAAAAATGCTGCTTCCTGGGAACGTTTATGGATTGCCAAACTTCCGTTGGTTTAACATTATGGTGGCGATGCTTTAGCTTTAAAGTTGGCGCTTAGTGACAACCCGCTCCGAAGCTTATTAATCTCAAATGGTGAGTTAGATCATATGGAGTTTTCATGAGGCAATTTCTGGATCAAAGTGGGAATTCTTGGATTGCGACAGCCAGGAAAGAGCCTACTATGGACTACAAAGGTCGTTATTACATGTACCTCCATGAGGAAAATGGGCTTAATGAGGAAGGTCACGCCCTTCTAGATATACGTTGGAATGGAGAAGAAGTGGCCAGGAGAACACTAAAGACGATGTCTGATGTTGAACTAAGACGGCGCCTAAGGTCGGCTAAAGGGCGAAGCCGAAATTCTAATTAACCTTGGGTGTCCTCTGAAAACTAGCTAGCTGAGCACCAACCAGGTCCTCAATACGTTTAGACGTGCGTGTAGAACGTACTTCATTGGAAATAATACTGAAAAGCAATTCCTCTTTATCTCTGGTTTTGACAACCCCGGTGAGTGCGGAAACTCCTTCTATCGTTCCTGTTTTAGCCTTCAAGTTCCTTGTCTCTGGGGTCCGATACATTCGTCTCAGAGATTGCCCCGCTTCTGGGAGTGTTGAGAGGAAAGTTGTCCACTGCCCAGTTTTCGCTATGTAAGTAAGCAGTTGAATAAAAGCTTTGGGGCTGGCTTCATTACTGGGTGAAAGACCAGAACCGTCACTAATTTTAACATCCCTCTGATGGATTCCAACCTCTTCTTCCAAGAATTTACGAATCGTTTTTGCTCCTCCTTCAAAAGATCCAGCCTCTCCTGTGAGCTTTCCTATTGTCTTTAACAAAGTTTCTGCAATCAGGTTGTGGCTTTCGTGATTGAGCACTTTTAAGTATTCAATTATCTCTGGGGAAATATGTCTCCCCATTAGTTGTGGGGGTTCTACGAAGTTGCCGATTGAATCCCGATATGTGTCTTTGTTGACTCTGGAAAGTATATTATCACTGATTGATTTTGGTTCACCTTGCACCTCCACGCCATTAGAGAGTAATACCTGTTTGAGTTCTGAGGCTGCCAATAATTCTGGGTCTGGTACAGTTAGACGTCTCCAAACGCCAGGACTTCCACTCCGGATCTGTCCATAAATATGGATTTCGGAATTGGGAGTCTCTCTGTCGAGCCATAAGGGAGCAGTCGGCCTTCCTGAGACTGTTCTTGCGGTGTTATAAATCGCTAAAGGAAAATTTTCATGATCTGAATGAATCTTAGGAGGATCACCGATTGTTAGTCCAGGGAGGATTTGTAATGTGACTATGTTTTCGTCTAAGGACAGGGCCGATACTGGAGCTGCAAACCAATCGTTTAGGTCCTTAGTATTCCATTCAGGTCCTATCTCAGGCCCTGAAAAATAAGTGCCATCACCTATGATGTCACCATCGATCACTTTGACTCCAGATTGTTCCAGGCTTAAGAGGAAACTTTCGTACATCAGAGCTTTATTCTCCGAAAAGCGTTCTGAGATTCCTGGGTCTCCAGTCCCGTAGAGTATCAGATCTCCTTGTAGATGACCGTTTTGGATTGGTCCATCGTAGTAAAGGAATGTCTGATATCTGAATTTGGACCCCAGGAAATGTAATGCGGCGGCTGTCGTAAAAAGCTTCATATTTGAAGCTGGAGACAGTGTTCTGTCTTTGGAATAAGAGAAAAGGGTGTCCCCATGTTCGAGGGATACGACTAGTGCTCCCCAGTCTTCAGATCTCTCCACTCTAGGCAGTATCAACTTAGAAATCTGATCGTTGAGTTGCATAATTCTTGGATCGGTCTCAGAAAGAGATATCTCCCTCGGTTCCTTAGAGCAACAAAAGCGACTTTCTCCCCAATCGATAGTGGAAGCGATAGATACTCTGAACATTGGCAATGTTACAACGCACGCACACAGTATAGCAGCGACTTTTGTGGGGAAATTCTTCATGATTGGAATGACATGGGATTCTAGCTGATAGAGTGTGGCTTACATTTAGGGCAGTATCCGTTCAACTCCAACTCGTAACCTACTATTTCGAAATCTCCAGCTTCATTTCTTACCCTGGATAGCTCCGTGTCACCAAGTGTACCTGGGATGTCGGTGACGGCTCCACAACTAAGGCAAGTCGCGTGATGGTGGGGATCAGCACGACAGCAATATCTCCTAGAACCATCAGTATGGTTGACCTTTTTCGCTAGTCCGCAGGATATCAAGGCATCGAGGTTCTTGTATATGGTAGCCAAAGAGATAGATGGCAGGAGAGTACGAGCTTCTAAGAATATTTCTTCGGCAGTGGGGTGATCAGATGTTTTGGAAACTATACTGAATATGACATCTCTTTGACGTGTATAACGCTGTCCATGTTCGGCCAAAACGTTTCGAAAACTAGTATTCTTGACGTCATCCATACGGTTCTAAGCCTTTTACTTGAATCATGATATCCAAATTCGGCTCCACGGTTCAGCCGAGAGTTCGAGTGTTACAGTCTAGATTAACTGAGCCTGAGATCTTGACTGAATTTCGGTAAAGTAACCTAAGGAAAAAAGTTCATTGTCACTAGAGATCCAGTTTAGCCTTGCTGAATTCCAGTTGTAATGCCTAAAATGTTTCTTCTCGGAATACAAGAATTTTTGGAGAAGATTGGAATGAATAAAAAGGAAAGTGATCTAGATGCTCTTTTAGACGAGAACCGTCAGTTTGAGGCTTCCGAAACGTTTAAGAAGAATGCTGTCGTTCGAGATAGAGGTCTCTATGATAGGGCTGATGAAGACCGATTGACTTTTTGGGAATCTTGGGCTGAAGATCTTAAATGGCATGAAAGATGGCATACGGTCCTTGAATGGACACCCCCATATGCCAAATGGTTTTTGGGCGGAAAATTAAACGTTTCCGAAAATTGTTTAGACAGACACCTCGAGAATGGTCGAAGTGATAAAATGGCTTTGATTTGGGAAGGCGAGAATGGAGATACTCGATCCTACACTTATCAAAATCTGCATGTAGAGGTGTGCAAGCTTGCAAATTCTTTGAAGTCACTCGGCGTTAAAAAGGGAGACAGAGTTGCTATTTATCTTCCAATGATCCCTGAGGCTACGATAGCTATGCTAGCCTGTGCTCGAATAGGGGCCCCACATTCTGTGGTGTTTGGAGGGTTCAGCCCAGAGTCATTGGCAGATAGGATCAATGATTTAGAAGCCGTATGTTTGATCACAGCAGATGGGGGATATAGGCGGGGTGGAGTGGTCCCCTTAAAAATGAATGCAGACAGGGCATTGGAGTCTTG
>DUCW01000208.1:0-3770 GCA_012959595.1 Gemmatimonadota bacterium | reverse complement strand
GCTCGATCAGGCCAGCCGACAGAAGAATTTTCGGCAGAGATGGAATATGAAAGAGATCACTGGTATCACGAATTGATTGGAGAGGCTCAACCTCACTGTATACCGGAAATAATGGATGCAGAAGATCTTCTGTTCGTACTTTATACATCGGGCACTACGGGTAAGCCGAAAGGGATTGTCCACACTACTGGAGGATACCTGACTCAGGTTACGGCCACAACAAAGTGTGTCTTTGATCTACAAGAAGATGATATTTATTGGTGTACAGCTGACGTAGGTTGGATTACCGGCCACAGCTACATTGTCTATGGACCTTTGGCAAATGGGGCTACTGTCCTGATGTATGAGGGTGCTCCAGACTGGCCTGACAAAGGCCGGTTCTGGGAAATCTGTCAAAAATATAGAGTCAGTATTTTTTATACGGCACCCACCGCCATTAGGGCGTTTATGAAGTGGGGAGAGGATTGGATAAAAAAATACGACTTATCTTCTTTGCGGCTTTTAGGTACGGTCGGAGAACCCATCAATCCGGAAGCATGGATTTGGTACCATAGAGTAATAGGAAAGGAACTTTGTCCAATAGTGGACACCTGGTGGCAGACAGAGACTGGTGCGATAATGATCACTTCTTTACCAGCGGTTACAGAAACACGGCCTGGGAGTGCTGGCGAAGCATTTCCAGGAATTTGTACGGCCCTGCTCAATAACGAGGGAGAGTCAGTAACTGCAGGGTTTTTGGCTATCACAAAACCATGGCCTTCGATGCTCCGAACGATCTATGGTGATGATGAAAGGTATGAAAATACTTATTGGTCAAAGTGGGATGGTATCTATTTTCCCGGGGACGGAGCAAAAATCGATGAAGACGGTTTCCTGAGCATATTGGGTAGAGTCGATGATGTTCTGAATACCGCGGGGCACAGAATAGGGACTATGGAGGTGGAGAGTGCTCTTGTGGACCATCCAGCCGTAGCAGAGGCTGCAGTAGTTGGAAAGTTTCACGAAGTTAAGGGTCAAGCTATTGCAGCGTTTGTAATATTGAAAGAAAACTGGCAGGCTGATGACGATCTAGTGATGGAGTTGCGCAATCATGTAGCCCAAAAAATAGGTGCTATTGCTCGTCCTGATTCGATTGTTCTTACTGCTGACCTTCCTAAGACTAGATCTGGAAAGATCATGCGAAGACTACTGAAGGATATCGCAGAAGGTAAGGCTTTAGGTGACACGACGACTTTAGCTGACCCTTCAGTCGTACAAATCTTGAAGGACCAGTATTTGTCCCGAGAAGGCTGACACTAATCAGAACCATCTTTTCGATCAGAAATTGGTTTGTCTTTTATTTTTCTGGCCGGAATGCCAGCATATACTGAATGAGGGTCGGTATTACGAGTGGCTATTCCAAATGATCCCAGCATGGTTCCTTCTGCCAAGTGGACTCCAGACATAACGGTTGCGTGGTAGGTGACTCGAACCCTTTCGCCAATTACGGTCACAGGTGTAGTAATCTTTCGTCCATCCACAATGTCATGTGAGTGACTATAAATGTTGGCGAAATCGGAGATTGAAGCTCGATTTCCAATTTCAATTCCACCTCGGTCATCAAGCAGCACGTGTCTGTGTATAATTACATCGTCTCCAACCTCTAGGTTGTAACCGAAGGATAGTTTCACATGGTGAAAAGCTTTGAAGTTTCTTCCACACTTACGAAAAATGTTCCTTGCTAAAATGCGTCTAAATCGGATACCCAGATATACATTCTCGGAAAGAGGACTCTGGTCGAACATCTCCCACAGCCAAATCAAAGGTTTTACTTTGTAATACTGGTCGAGATCAATATCAGCATAGTACTCAGGTTCTAAGGTCACATTATGTGGGTCTAAGTTAGCTAGTAACAGGCTGGTTGAACTAGTTAAGCTTGATTGGTCTATGTCTTGAAGTGCGGGGTAGTGTATGTCGGTTAAAACCCTTCTACACAATTCGTAACGGTCACAAGATGGATCTTCGAGTTGAGAATTGATTGATTGTAACCACTCGCTATATAATCGTTCGGCTTCGGAAGGAACATCCACTGTGCGGTTCGGAAGAAAGCTCATTGTAATCAATCCTTTTATACACCTGAAATCCCAGTCCAACTCTAATGGCAGGATAGTTTTTTTGGTCATAAGAAGCGGAAAGTGTAGTTTAAAGTACAACCATCCTTTTCAGAAAGGGTTGACACTTAAAGTCATTCTCGGATAAAATTTTATATGAAACCAGAAATTAATGAAACACCTGTCCGCCTAGCACTCCAGTGGGCTGAGTGTTTGAACGGGTGTTTGTCTTTTTAATAGATCGGAAATAATATGGCTTTAATCCTTAAAGAATCTCTCACCTTTGATGACGTACTCCTGGTGCCCAGGCACTCTATGGTGCATCCGGAGGACGCTTCAGTGGTTTCTTGTTTGACGGCCGAGGTTTCGTTGAACGTCCCTTTGCTGACGGCTGGAATGGATACTGTCACGGAATCTGCTATGGCTATTGCAGTAGCTCGACAAGGTGGCCTAGGGGTAATTCACAAGAATCTTTCTGTCGAAAAGCAAGCAGAGGAAGTTGATAGAGTGAAACGCTCTGAAAGTGGGATGATTAGGGATCCGATCACTCTCTCTCCAGAGAAATCCTTGCGGGAGGCTCATGAACTAATGAAACGATTTTCTGTCTCGGGCATACCCATTGTCAGAGAGGATGGGTTCCTTCTGGGGATAATTACGAATAGAGACCTGCAGTTTGAAGGTGATTTGGATCGAGAGATAAGGCAGGTGATGACTTCAGATGAACTAGTGACAGCACCTGAGGGGACTACGTTGGAAGATGCAGAGAGAATCCTACATGAGTATCGTATAGAAAAACTTCCAGTGGTGGATAGCAGTGGCATGCTTCAGGGACTGATTACAGTGAAAGACATCAACAAGAGACGGCTATTCCCGGATGCTTGCAAAGATGACCATGGGCGTCTACGAGTTGGTGCGGCTATTGGAGCGTCTGAAACTGATTTGGATCGAGGAGCAGTTCTGGTAGAAGCGGGGGTAGATGTTTTGGTTATCGACACTGCTCATGGTCATGCTGAAGCAGTACTCAAGGCTGTTGAAAGAACAAAAACCAGGTTTCCTAACATCGGACTGATAGCCGGCAATATAGGAACCAAAGATGGAGCAAAAGCTCTTTTGGATAAGGGGGCGGATGCAATCAAGGTGGGAGTGGGGCCTGGGTCGATCTGCACTACTCGTATCGTTACAGGGGTCGGGTTGCCACAGTTAACAGCGATCATAGATGCCGTTGATGGAGTGAAAGGACAGGTTCCAGTGATTGCAGATGGGGGAATTAGATATTCGGGGGATTTGGTTAAAGCTTTGGCTGCAGGTGCAGATTCTGTGATGATAGGGTCAATGTTTGCGGGGACTGATGAATCTCCAGGTGAGAGTTTCTTAAAAGAAGGTCGACGTTTTAAAACAGTGAGAGGTATGGGATCTCTGTCAGCAATGGAAGCCGGCTCTGCAGATAGGTATTTTCAAGGTTCACATTCGGAAAAAAAGAAGTTTGTCCCAGAAGGGATCGAAGCTAGGGTTCCATATAAAGGACCCATGTCAGAGACTGTTTTTCAGTTGGTAGGTGGGTTAAAGAGTGGAATGGGGTATTGTGGAGCTGGTTCTATAAAGGAGCTACAGAGGAAGGCTATTTTCGTGAGGGTGACTTCGGGTGGCTTGAGAGAATCGCATCCTCATGATGTCACCGTT
>DUCW01000207.1 GCA_012959595.1 Gemmatimonadota bacterium | reverse complement strand
GCTAGGTCGTCCAAGCCACGAACATGCAATGTTGTTGATGCCTGTTGGATATCCGGATGAGGATGCGAAGGTTCCGAATCTCAGCCGAAAATCTCAGGAAAACATTTCAGAATTCTTCTATTGAATCGAATTCTCATTCTAGATCAAGGATAAGGCCTGTAAGGCTTGATTTTGAAAGCAGCAGTTCGCTTCTCATCCGTCATGTTGGCCTCTGCTATCTTTGAGTGGTCTTCAACCAGCTGCTTCCAGTCTGTCTTTTCCGACTCTGACTCCTCTCGCTTCCAAGCGCACAGTCCCTCAATTCCGTCGTTTAGTCCGCAATTCGCCTTTACACGGTCCACAATGAGATCAAGCTCAATCTTCAGCTCCCGCGTCCTGCCCAGGCTACCCAAATAATCAGAGTGCACCTGTTCGATCTCTGGGGTTCTGGTGGCCGAGTCGTTACTGAAATCATCCGGGTCACTACTGGAAATCTGCAAGTCCTTCTCGTCCTTGATCTGTTTAGCCAAGTTCTCGTCGAGTCCTTTCAGCAGAGGGTTGGTGTATTCGGGCTTCAGTGTACCTGAAATCGAAGTATTCGTGGTGGTGTATTGCTTGACTATATCAGGATGTTTCTCCTTGATCTTCTTCTTGTCTAGTGTTGAAACTGTCAACTTGTCTTGAAAATCAATCACACCCTCAATACCTCTGCAGTCGCCCATTAGCCTGCGTAATCTGTGAGCGAACAAAGACGCGTTATTCTTCGCCAATACATGCTTCTTCTTCGTCTCAAGCCAATCAAATGCTAGTTCCAATTCGTCTTTGCTAGCCTTCTTTGTCTTACCATTAGAGAGTACATTGTAGATTGTTGTGGCAAGCTCTATTTGGGGCCTGTGTGATTCGATAAGTTGGTTGAGAGTTTCGGCCTGTCTGATAGCGGCGGCGACCTGGTCATCATCCATTTTGAACCATTCTCCATGGACTCGGTATGGGGCCCAAACGTGATGCAGATAGTTCTCTGTGGTAGAGACTGCGATGACTTGCATTTCGTATACTGAGTATACTTCTCTTGCGTTTCCAGTCTGGTGATCGTAAATCCTGTCTTCGACTGGACGGTCAAATTTGGTTAGTCCAATCTTGACATAGTTACTGACCTGTCCGGAGCGGAAGTCTCGGTCGCGTAGGAAGTATAGCCACCCGGGAGTAAGTGCAATTCCCATGAGTGTCCATGATCTCGGACCTTATTCAATTCATCGGGAAATTTGTATAGGCTCTCATTACCATAATGATGAGGATTTTCTCGGCACGGATCCATTTGAACAAGCAGATGGTGATTATGATGCGCCTGCTCCTAACTATCCTGAAGCAGAAATTGTTGGATCGGCCCAGAAATCTACAGAGCAGGGAAGGAAATCGTGATCACTTGCCTTGAGGCGCCAGCGTATGTCGTCAAACCTTATTTTGCTGTCTATACCTCTTGACTGAAGGAGGGTTTCTACATTGTTCACGTCCAGCCTGATTGTCTCGTGTTCACTGTCGTATTTGTACGCGTAATGATGGTCGTCTGCCTTGCTGTACCCTATTTCCTTTAGCATGTTGTTGAAGTGATCCAAGTTAGCAGGGATATTGCATATCTTTTCATGTCTCCTTATTACTGCAATTTTCTCTGGTAGTGTTATTGCTTCACCAGGTTTGATTTTGACCACTACGAGGTTAAATGGTAGCTCATGTGGGTCTAGCTGGTCTAGAGGGTGGATCATTGCCGTGGGGTCATTCTTCATGGATGTCTTGACCTCAATGTGCCACTCGTCGTTCTCAAAGTCGTGGAGCTTCCCCTCAGGACCAACCCAGTCTCTCACTCTGGTGGAACTGCCGGCCCCGATAAGGTGCTCGAGAACTATGAGCTCCCCAAATAGGCCCCTCTGCTCCTCTGGGGAAAGGGGCGCTCCCCATCTGTCAAAGAAGGCCTTCCACTTCGACATAGTCTCGTCAAAATTGCCATCGATATCAATGGGAGAAACTGTGTATAGTTCCGTCACGAATGGGATGATTTTGTCTCGATCATTGGAACTGAACCTGATCAACAGTGACTTTTCCCAATCTCCTGAAAACCTATCGATGGGGCCCACGCTTGTCTCAAAGGCTGACGTCACCTGGATCCATTCTGAACGGGGTTTGCTTGAGGGTGCGAGCGCTATGATGTCTTTTCCTTCATCGTGCCCAAGCATGATGTGTGGGTATCCTCTAATCGGCTGGAAATGAGGGTGCTTCTGCTTCTTCTCCCAGTTAGTCTCAGCTAGTCTGAGATATAGAGATGTTTCTTCGATACTCGACATGTTCATTCCTCCTCAGTAGGGAACTCTTGGGGAAGGTACTTATTGTACCAATAATCGTTCTGTTTCTTCCTTTCCTCAAGCGACATATTGGCCCGTGGCAAAGCTACCGAGACTGCTACTACTGGTACTGCATTATGCTCTTCCTCTGGCGTTCTGAACATCTTGGTTTTATGGCCCTTAGGAACAAAATTGTGGTCAAAAACGTAGATTGCCATAAATGGGTTTGATGGATCCCTTTCTTCCCACATCTTCGACAGTGAGAACTTTCCGTTTTCGTTGTGATAGTCCTTAGTCTTGCCTTGCAAGTCCAGTGCAAAGTCAGATGAGTTTGCAAAGTATCCGAGTGTGTCCTTTCCACTATGCCTTCCTCTTTGTGGCATTATGAATTTGAGTTTGCAGCCGAACGCCTTGAGGTGCCGGTTTAACTTAGACCCCCCTTTCTTACTGACTTTCTGGAGGCTAATGAGTCCGATGCTCCATTCAGTGAGGTCACCCCTGCCAGAGGAGAGTCTTTTGTCAATATACTCAAAGAAGGCTGAGTCAAAGTGTGGCTTGTGGGTGGACGAGTGTTTCAATGAGTTTAGGAAACTCACAACCTTGTCGGTGTCCTTGGTCTTCCAAAGGTAAGACTTGGAGGATTTCTTAGTATTCTTCTTGGGATTCCCCAAGTTGTTGATGAAGGAGGAGGTATTCTGCAGGTTATTCCTCAAGAGGTCGTGCTCGTCGAAGGAGAACTCCCCCCATGAGGGTACAATAGTCTCCTCTATCGTGGCTTTTGATATCCTGACGTCGGGCATTTTCCTCTGCTCAGTTGGAATCATGTCCAATACAACCAGTACTCTGACCCCGAAGTCCATGGGACTGAGGCCCCTTTTCTCGTATGTCTCGATCGCCTCCCTCAAATCATTCTCCACCTTTCCTATCTCCTCCAACCTCGTATGGAGGTCATCTGTGGTGAATATCCTGATCAGGTCTCCGTAACCGGGCCTGTAGCCGAACCAACGCCCCTGCTGCATGACTGTGTCGTACTTCATTTGCTTTGCTTGACGTATGAAATAGCTCACTGTGAGCCCCTCAAGTGTGAGCCCCCTGGAAAGTCTGAGCCCCCCCACCGCGATGATGTTTCGTCCATCAGGGTATAGGTGGTACTCAAGGTCAGCTCCGTCATCTTCATCCGAGGAAATATTCAGGACTTCAGGGTGTTTTTTGCTTAAAATCCATGTTATCCTTTCTTTCACCTCTTGCCAAGAAGGGGGTTCTTTCATTTTTCCTTTCTTGTCTTTGTGGTACCATTTTCTTTCGGCCTTCGTAATGTAATTTTTTACGTAGTAGTCCTTGAAGTCACTAAGCATCTTTTCCCTGTCTGCTCTCCCTTTGGTTTTCCTAAACGTTCCCTTCATATTTTTCAAGTGCCTCTTGATTCGATCAACCAGTGGCTTATGGTTTACCTTCTTGATAGTGCTGTGAACTAACATTGTGTGGGAGAAATCTGTCTCTCCATTCCTTCTTAGTGACCTTAAAGCGTGAGTAATCAGGTGCTCCCGAAGTGCATTCTCCAACTCAGAGGGAATCTCACCGGTCCTCGGAGCCAGGGGGTTGAGAACCATGGCTCTCACCGTTTCTGCTTCTTTCGAAGTTACTTTCCTGAATGGTTCGATCTTTACCTCGTCTTGTTCTTCTGATGGAAATATCTCGTCGAATCCCATATATCCATCAGGCTTTGGGAGAGCTACGATGAACTCCTTAGGAAAGAGTGTCTGCATTTTTTCCTCCGTTCCTGTGATGTGGGTTACTACGCCGTCTCCATACGGGTTTACGAATACATTAGCAAATGGGGTCGCAGTGTATCCTATGTAAGCACGTCTTTTGAATAAATGAAGGAATGTCCTGAGTTTCTCGTTAATTGCGTTCGCTTGCTTCTCTTCTTTGGAGTTCGCCTCTGTGTTAATGGATGCCAAATCAGCTTCGTCATCAATGACCATCAGATTGACCTTATCCCTCAGTTCTTTAGGAAAAGTGAGAGCCCATTCAACGAGCTTGTCGAGGGCTTTTTCCTGCTTCTTGGTAACCACCAGGGTAGGAGATTCGCTTCTGATCTGCTCGATATCCAGGTTGGCTTCGCTCTGATGAATGTCACCGCTCTCCATGTTGTCATTAGTTACCTTTTGCCATGGCCTAGCGAATTTGTTTCCATCGACGTGCGGTTCATCTTTTTCCTTTGAGTCACCAGTCAGTTCTCTGTCGAGTCTCATCTGTGTCTGCTGACGGAGGTCGTTGTACATCCCCGAGAGCACCACGAATAGATCATATCCGGAGTCTGCGGACTTGGCGATTAGAGCGGTGAAATTCGCGGTCTTTCCAGATTGTACGTAACCCACTACTAGCCCGTAAGATGTTTGTGGACCGAGTTCATTGGGGTCGAAGATGTGGCTCATAATCCGGTTGGTGGAGTTGTTCACGGATTTGGTCGCTTTCTTTGAAAATCCCTTTCCAAGCGGGGGCTTTGACTTGAGCATTGATAGGTAGGATGGCCAGTACTGGTGCCCCGCCTTTGGGTAATACCAGCTACCTTCGATTTTTGGGATTCCCACCGTGGGATCTCCGTCTGTTCCAGCAGCGAAATCTATTATCTCGTCTATGCATTCGACGTCGCGAAATTGCTTTCTAACTCTTTTTTCGTCGGTGCTCTCCATGTAAAATTCAGAGACCTTGGCGAAGTTATGCTCGAAGCAATCGACCATCCTACTCCTCCTCGTCAACTGTGTTTTCTTCCTCCCAGGATCTTACGAGAGGAGTGAGTTGCTCCATAAGTTCCGGATATTGAATGTGTTGCTTGTTAATTGTGACAATTCTGATTCCATCTTGCTTTGAGGCCGATATAGGATCATTTGATTCACTGTCTATTTTGATCAGTACTGACTTACCAGAAGGTGGTGTAGGGATTATCGGTGTCTCTGCACCATTATTTGATCCAGTTGTGGATGGGGCGTCGTCATCTTCTCCTTCGCTCGCTCCACCAGTGTCATCCACGGGGGTTTGAGTGGGTCTTGGGACATAGCTGCCACATTTTTTATTGGCTTTGCCCTCTTTGGAAAATGGCTCCTCGTGTCCCTTTTTCCCACAGAAGGAACACTTGTGTTCCGCCTTCTTGTGTGTCCATCCCTCTGTTTTGTCTGTGCACAATTTACAGATAGGCCACCTGTCCCAGGAGTGAGTTTTGGTGCCATTTCCTGTCGCCCCCCTGCGTGCGGTGGCCCTTGGCCCGGGGGCCATTTTGTAATCGGGATCCAGTCGGTGCCACCTCTGCGCAGCAGTCTTTGATGCGAGATTCTTGAATCTCGCTTGCATCTTTGAAGTGGGGACGGCTTGAGACTTTGAGGTATCGATTTTCCAATCACTGTGTTCCAGTTTGCCCAAGAGTCTGTGGCAGGGAAGGTTGACCTCCCAACGGAGTAAAGTGGTCTTTGGATTCATGGATCCGTACGCCCCCTTCCATGAGCCTTCCTTTCCATAGTCGATTAGTCTCTGGTTCCTGTAGACATAGCATCCCTGGAGTGTTTGGGGCTCGGCGGATTTACGGCTCAGCTTCAGAAGGTCCATGCTTTCTTTTGATCTGGCTTTGAATAGGGGGTGTTGGTCGTTTGGGATGATGTAAATGTTGACATCGATGAAGTGCTCCTCTTCGTCTATATCCGTGCGGATTTGGTGGTTCTTGCAGAGTGTGGAAAAGTTGTCATTTGGGTCAACCAAGTCAGAGAGGAATGGGTCTATCGGCTCGACATCGTCTCCATCGACCTCTAGATTCAGTTTCTTAGTGATGCTCTTTGACTCGCCTGTATCTTGATCTTTGTACTCTATCGTAGCTCCTCCTTCTTGTAGGTACTTGTGGAAAATCAGCCCGAGGGCTGCATTGGTTTCTTCAATCTGCTCATTGAGAGCATCACTTGCAACAACGTGTTCCCCTGCTGATTTCTGAAGGGTTGGGATTCCCTCAAGAAGTACGACTGTTCCTGATTCTTTTGCCCACGCATCGGTCTGTGTCATCCATGGGAATATATTCTCAATTTCGCTCTTGTTGATGACGGCATTATCATCGAAGACTTCAATGTAGCATGAGGAGTACCTGGAAATGAGGACCTCCCCTCCTGATTCCTTGGTGAAGACTGTAATCTCGAAAGCGTTCGATAAGGACGACTTCTTGAGACCGACTCCATAGTGACCTAGCTCCCAAGGATCTCGGTCCTTCATGTGCCCTTTCCCCATTGCTCTAGAGAGCGTTTCCTGATTCATTCCCTTTGCATTATCAGTTATTGTGATGTATGGCCTCTGAGGGCCGTTAAGGCCATCCCACTTCTTGGGTTCCTCGGAGTAGTCGCAAAGGCCAAAATCCACTTCTACGTCGACTGTTCCTCCCGGGAGAGTAGCGTCAATCGAGTTGTCGATGATATCGGCGATGAGCTCCTGGAGGGTGTACGTTCCACCATGATCAGCCCTGAGATCCCCCCGCGGGCTATCGTCCCTAGGGGGTGGTTTCACCACGAGCTTGACGGGGTCTGATTCGACCACAATCAGTTTGGCTACGCACTGCTGGCAAGTATAGGTCTCTCCATAACTCCACTCTCTTTTTGGGAGTTTACAATCTGATGCTGGACATTTAACCGCCACCAAATCACTTCCTTAATGTTAAGGTTGAAGAAACAACTCTGTCAATTGGATTCCCCCAAGAACTACGTACAGTAAGTTCATCATAGTCATCTATGCCATCCCACCATTTTACTTCAAATGTGAATTGGTCGGGTTTAGCAGATTGGACAACTTTTAGATTTGCTTTCTGGTTTAATTGCTTTAGATTTGAGTCCATCAAGTGAATCTTACAACCCCTTCTAGCATTGATTGGTCGAGTAACTATAATCCGAATTTCGTCATTGGATTTAGGCCATTTGAATCTTGGGTCCTCAAATTCAATTTCTCCTTCTTCAACAGGAGATAGAATCCCCTTCCCTCTTTCGGAAGAAATTCCCTCTGACATTACCTCGGCTATTGGATGGGCCTTCTTTTCACCTCTGTTGGCAGCATCTTTGAGCCATCGTGCCAAACATTTCCAACGGTATTCGCCTGAACCGTGATATGTTTGCTTTATTCTTACGTCGAGCCAGTCAATGTTTGCCCATATTTTGAGAGTCTTCTTGAATCTATCTCGAGTAATGATGGTGTTAGAGTAGCCCGTATCTCTGATCTTCTTGACGATGTTTGGGTAATTTACCAAGAGGGCTCTCACTGTGAGGTTGTTTTGGATGTGGGGGCGACCTCGGTTTACATCTTTGGCCATCAAGAATTGAAAGGTCAGCCATCTATCGTCTGTGTCGTTATTAGGCCACTTTGTTTCGTTGCATACGCTCATGAACGCATCGAAGTAGTTAGCAATCTCTTGAAAGATGTCATCTTTCCTCATTTCTTCCTCTTCAATGGAAATAGGAAGAGTGGAGTATGGTCCTTTTGGCATGAACCATTGATACGAGTACTTTACCCACATATCGGCTGCTATGACATAATTTTTCTCCCAAGTATTCTCCTCAAGCATCCTGATCAGAAAGAATAGAGCGCCAATTTCATCTTCTTCTCCATCTGATGACACGATCATGTTCAAGTTAAGGAAGGCTGCAGATTCGTAAGCAAGCCTGTTAGCTCGGTCTCTGTACGTCTTTGGTGTTCCGTCATACCTCGCATATTTCCTGTCTAACTTATGTGAGCCAAGAGCGAACTTATGACTCATGAATAACTCGTGAAGTACCTTCAAGGGCTCTGCAAGTGTGTTCACTTCTGCAAAGTACTTGGCTGCTCCTCGATTTTTCAGTTGGGGAGGAAAGAGTACTATCGGCAGCTGAAGGTTAGCTCCCCTTTGGCTTCTCATACCTCCCCTGACTCTGTGCTGACCGTCGATTATATTCAATGGCCTGAGATCCTTACTTCCAGTGTTGTCAGTCAAGTAAGGAGCTCCCTTAACTAGATCTTGTTTGAGAAATTGGAGGTCCACAAGCAGGTACATTGGGTTTCCATCAGAATCTAATTCCCAGTCAACCGATTTATGGTCAGGTGCGAAAATCATACACGCGTTTGAGAACGAATTATTTGGGGTATCGAGAAAGGACTTGATACTAACAATCCTAGATGAATCAAGCCCCCTCTGCCACTGTTCGGATTTTATTCTTGGATTAAGGACCCTCTGGGAAATATCAAAAATCTTCACACCCTCTGGGATATATGGTACGGAGGAAACTGCATCTATTTCGCAGATAGGTGCCGTGGCTGTGAAGAATCGAACTTTTGTTCCTTCCATCACTGGATGCAATCGCCATCTGATTCTTTTTGGTCGTCCTTTGTACACATGTCTTCCACTAGGGTTGCTTGGGCCTTGGAGCATGCTATCATGCTTGTCAGAGTAGCCATGTGGTATGGGCAAGTCCTCATGTAGCCACGACCACCAACCCCAGACGATTGGCACTACCCATTTCACGACCACTTTCTTACTGATGTCGGTTTGTGGATCACATTGTTCAATAAAATCCTCAAATTCTGTCCAAAAATTGTCTTTTACACTTTCATCATCGGTAATATTTTCGTCCCTTAATTCTTTGAGGTTCTTTTTATGATTGGCGAGGGCATCTACTTCCGATGCTGTCGACGCCCATTTTTCAAGATCTGTGATTAAACGAACCATTTCTGAATGAAATACTCGGACCTCTTGGGGTAGCACAACAGTGGGAGTATCTAAGCACTAATAGATCCGTCGCCGGCGGTGTCCTAATCTTCATCATTATGGTGCTTGATTGATGTTATAGCTACCAGAGATACATGCATAGAAAGAAATGGAGGTACGGCATTTCCTATCATCTTAGATACGGATCCTCTTAGTTGAACTTTGAAGTTGAACCAGTCTGGGAAAGTTTGGACACGTGCGGCCTCATGGGGCGTTAGAGTTCTACCAGGATATGCTGCAGGATGCATAAAACGACCCTGCCCCGTCGAACCAAAACCCCGGGTGATTGTACTACACGGTTGATCCCAATACATCCTACCATATACTGCCGGGTAATTGTGTCCTTGTTGATGACAAGGGGGACGAAGTCTGTTAGGTAGATTCCACTGTTCATTTTCAATTAACCAATTCATCCGATTTTGATTTTCTGTCGAAGGTGTGGCAGATGAGTCAAATACAGTTTCTGGATCATATGAATCTTCTAAGTCTTCTATCGCCCATCGGAGTGTCATATCTTTATTTGTTCCGAGTTCATCTATATTTCCAAACTCGGGTTTTCTTATTTTGGAAGCTACTAGAAAGTGTCGTTTTCTCTTCTGTGGTACACCGAATTTATTTGCCCATAGTATTTTGGATTCAACAAAATATCCTAAATTCTTCAAATGTTCAGTTGCAATTTGAACTACTTTTTCTTTAGAATGTATAACGGTGGGTACGTTTTCTATAATCAAACAATTTGGTGACAGGATCTCAGTTGCTCTAACCATCCTAAGATATAGTGAGTTTCGTGGGTCTCCTCTTCTGGTGTGGTTATTCAGATCGGAGTGGCCCTGACATGGTGGTCCACCAGATAGAATGTCGGGTTTTATTGCATTGGGAAATTTAGCTTTTGTTTCCTTCTCTCTTGTAGTTAATTTTTCTTGCCCTATTTCTCCGTCAAATAAGGATTTAATATCTCCAATATGAGTCGAATTAGGTCGTAAATTGGTTGAGAATACGGAAATTGCTTTTTCATCCCAGTCGCTGGCTAACTCGATGGAGTGATTTAACCCAAGTCTTCTACAGGATTCCGTCACACCTAAGGAAAGACCTCCACAACCCGCAAACAAATCCACGGACCGTACAGGTTTTCCCGTACGGGACCTTGGTCTATTTTTCATCGTAAGCCAACTCCTGTTGCTGAACTTATTGAATGGATGGACAGAGCCCGTCATGGATCTTCGAACGTTGGATACTCGAAAAAGCCTTCTGAGGATTGTAACAAAATATTCGTCGGAGAAGCCTATTTTATTCCCACCAAATTATAATTGAACGTATTAGATGCTTTTCCTGATTTTTTTTCACTTTCACATCTCCCCCTCTCTCACCATTCACTTGATAGAGGGTCACATCTGGGTGTAATACAATGGGACAAGTAACCTCTCCAGTATATGCTGAAAAAGGCATGTGGGATTTTCGAGGTTCTGATACCAAACAATTTACCCATTGTTTTCATATCTACCCGGCGATGATGATTCCTCAAATTGCCAGAGAACTCTTTGTTCGTTATGGTGTTGAAGGTGGACTTTTGTTTGATCCATATTGTGGAACAGGCACCAGTTTGGTTGAATCACGATTGGCAGGAATGAATTCTATTGGTACTGATATTAATCCTACTGCAAGAATGATTGCTAATTCAAAAACTACAGATTATGATTTGGAAATGTTAGACCAGTATATTGAACACACCGTTTTGGAGTTGGAATCAAATATTGAATCCATTACAGAATATTCTTCATTTATTGAACCAGAATATGTGACTTGGGAAAGACTTGAAGATTGGTTTCCATCTAGAAGTATCGCAGAGATTTCTTATGTACTAGGTAAAATCAATGAAATTGAATATGACAATGCGAGTTTATTCATGCGCGTTGCTCTCTCAGAATGCCTGAGACTTGTATCTTATCAACGAAACGGTGAGTTCAAATTATACAGAATTCCTCCTGAAAAAAGAAATGAATATTATGAACCCCTACTCCCTAAACTTCTGAATAGAATACAAAGAAATCGACGGGGGTTAGGACAATATTACAGTAATGTTGACAATAGCACAACTGTAAAAATCTGTGATTTCAATACTGTTCACGATGAAGGTAGAGAGTATTTTCCAAGCATACCAGGTGTTGATCTCGTGATAACGTCGCCACCATATGGCGATTCAGGAACAACAGTAGCATATGCACAGTTTTCATGGCTCTCAAATGTCTGGCTTGGACTTGATGATAAGGCCCCAGGTGCCTTAGATAGAGAGTTAATGGGAGGACGACGAAACGATGTGGGGAAATTTGGTTGCCCGGAAATGGACCATGCGATTGAAGCCATTGCTGACGAAGATGGGAAAAGGGCTAGTGAAGTGATGAATTTCTATAATGAATATCTTCTGTCAATACAAAATGTTGCATCTCAAATTAAGAAGGGGGGGCATGTTTGTTTTGTGGTTGGTAATCGAACCGTAAAAGGAACACAACTCCCAACAGATCAATTCACTGCATGGGCCTTTGAACAAGAAGGACTTGAACATATCACAACTTATATTCGTGAGATTCCTAACAAGCGTATGCCTAGTAAGAATTCACCCTCTAACAAGGCTGGAGTGAAGCTTTCAACCATAGTAAATGAGTACATTGTAGTTTGCAGAAAGAACTAATCGGAGCGTTCTATCGGAGCGTTATGGCCTCTCCTGATTACTTAGACTCAAATGAATCTGTGAAGGAATTCATAGAACGTTATCTTGCAGTTCGAGAATTAGGATGGGTTCGCTCTCATCGAAGTAATAACACAGGAATTGGAAAAACCTTAGAAGATTTGTTGATGATTGATGAAAACAACCTCGCCGAAGCAGATATTGGTGACGTCGAAATCAAGAGTCAACGTGCCTTGGCCTCATCGAAAGTATCACTATTCACCAAGAAGCCAACAGGGCCCAATGGAGCAAACAACATTCTTCGTGATCAATACGGTGTTCGGAATCCAAAACATCCAGATCTGATGCAGATGCACGCATCAATGTTCAATTATTGGAACCAAACCTACAAGAA
>DUCW01000206.1:8090-12267 GCA_012959595.1 Gemmatimonadota bacterium | reverse complement strand
TAGATGATCCAAGATCTCCTCTGCGAATTGACGTTTTGCCATATGCAAATCTGTCTCCAATTTACTTCTTACGCTAGGTCACATTCTCCAATTAGTCGGTGCCCAAAGAGAATTGAGAAGCATATGGAAAATTGTGGCAAAGTTCCTCGACTTCCTTACGTATGCAACTGAGATGATCTCGATCGTACGGACTTGATAGTGCCGAAACCATCCAATTAGTTACCCGCTGCATATCCTCCACTTTCAGCCCTCTTGTGGTAACTGCAGGTGTACCTACCCGTAGTCCCGAAGTGACAAATGGAGAACGAGTTTCTCCAGGAACGGTGTTCTTATTAACGGTGATACCTGCTTCTTCTAGTGCTCGTTCCGCCTCCTGTCCAGTTAACTCTGGATGACTTTTTCTCAGATCCACAAGTAGCAGATGATTATCCGTCCCACCACTAACTACAAAGATTCCCTCTGCCAACAAGCCTTCGGCAAGAGCTTGTGCGTTCCTGATTACTTGGAGCTGATACTCCCTGAACTCAGGTTCTTGAGCCTCCTTGAATGCCACCGCTTTGGCGGCTATAATATTCATCAAAGGGCCTCCCTGAATGCCAGGAAATACAGATTTATCTATGTCACCAGCATGTTTAGATTTACAGAGAATCACCCCCCCCCTTGGTCCTCTCAATGTCTTATGAGTCGTAGCCGTAACTACATCAGCATACTTCACTGGATCTGGATGCAATCCAGCTGCAACAAGTCCAGCTATATGAGCCATATCAACCATGAGATAGGCTCCAATCTCATCAGCAATCTCCCTGAACTTGGCAAAATCTATGGCTCTAGGGTAAGCACTGGCCCCTGCGATTATCATCTTGGGTCGAGTCTTTAAAGCCTGGTCATGCAGTACGCCATAGTCTATTAACCCGTCCGATTCACTAATTTGATATTTTTCTGCTTTATAGAACCGGCCACTAAAATTAACCGGTGAGCCATGGGTCAAGTGTCCTCCATGGCTCAGATCCATACCTAAAATAGTATCTCCAGGATCGAGGAAACTGAAATAGGCGGCCAAGTTAGCCTGTGCTCCTGAGTGTGGCTGAACATTAGCATGTTCAGCAGTGAACAAGTCAGTCAGCCTACTCCTAGCGAGATCTTCGATCTCATCGACATACTCGCAACCCCCATAATAGCGTGCACCTGGCAAACCCTCTGCATATTTGTTAACAAGAACTGTACCCATAGCCTCCAAAACTGCCTTAGAGGCCACATTTTCACTAGCAATAAGTTCCAACTGATTCCCTTGTCGTTCAACCTCCTTCTGGATCAAATTAAAAACTTTAGAATCAACAAATTCTAGACCACCCATAGTCCCGATACCTCATGGTTAGAATGAACACATTTCGATCTACTTCCCCATACCCTCACAAAACCACTCTGACTCCCGAGCGATCATCAATGTGGATCAGCCTGTTCTCCCACTGTCTTTCATGGGATCCTTATAGGGGTATTATCGTCCAGTCAACCAGACTCATTTGGTCGAATATTCTGGATATTCGTAGAAACCTTTGCCCGTTTTTCTACCTAGCCAGCCAGCAGACACATATTTTCGGAGTAACGGGCACGGTCGATAGCGATCACCACCTAGTTCATTATGCAGAACCTCCAAAATACTCAACAATACATCTATGCCTATGAGATCTGCTAAAGCCAGAGGGCCTATAGGATGATTCATACCCAAAGTCATCACTTGATCAATGGCTTGAAGGTCAGCTACTCCTTCCATGAGTACGAAAGCAGCCTCATTAATCATCGGTGCCAACACACGATTTGAAACGAAACCCGGAAAATCGTTCACCAGGATTGGAGTTTTCCCTAATTCAGTCGAAAAATCTATGACGCTTGCCACTGTCTCGTCGCTGGTCTCCAGGCCTCGCACGACTTCAACCAACCTCATCACAGGCACTGGATTCATGAAGTGCATACCAATAACTCTTCTGGGATCCCCCGCTTCTGTTCCCAAGGCAGTGATAGATATAGATGAAGTATTGCTAGCTAAAACAACATCAGAGCCAGTCATGAAGCCTAACCTTCCAAATAACTCAAGTTTTAATTCACTCTTCTCAGGGATAGCTTCTATAATTACACCCGACTCATTGATTGCCTGCTCCAACACAGCTACTGGATGGATATAGGAAAGAATCCTATCTCTCGAATGAGCATCTATGGAGTCTTTGTGAATCTGACGGTCCAGGTTTCTCGATATGTTATCCATTGTTACGGTCAACGCTTCCCTAGACACGTCGAAGATCGAAACCTTTATTTGATTTTGAGCACAAACCTGAGCAATTCCACACCCCATGGTTCCTCCTCCAATCACAGTCACCTTTCTTCCCATCATTTTTTCCTAAATAGAATGTTCTAGAGTTTTTCGAGAGAAAGAGCCACGGCGTTGCCACCTCCCAGGCAAAGGGTTGCCAGACCAGTTTCCACATCTTTGTCCTTCATTGCACTCAACAAAGTTACCAGGATTCGAGCTCCCGAGGCCCCTATCGGATGACCCAAGGCTATTGCCCCTCCATATACGTTCACTACATCAATATCTAGTTTCAAACCCCTAATGGCAGCCAATGTCTGTACGGCAAATGCTTCATTTAGCTCGACTAGCCCATAATCAGAAATGTTCTTTTGTTCTTTATACATAAGTTCATTTACAGCTTTCACCGGAGCAAAGAATAGGTCCTGAGGCTCCAAGCCACTTGCAACATATTCAGTGATTCTGGCTTCTATCTCTAATCCGTGTGCTTCGGCAAACCCCCTGGAAGCTACAACAAAACCAGCCGCACCATCATTTAAACCTGCCGAATTACCGGCCGTAATAGTCAACTCTCCCGGATATTCACTTGCCGCATCTGGGAAAGCAGGCCTTAATTTCTCCAAAGTACTAATAGAAGTATCTTTTCGAGGGCCTTCATCATTAACAAAATCCTGCTGAGCATTTTTACAGGCTACCGGAATGATCTCATTGTCGAATTTTCCCTGACTCACTGCCTGAACCGCTAGGTTGTGGGATCTAAGAGAAAATTCATCAGCTTCTTGCCTACTGATACTTCCCTTTCTTGCGGTATATTCCGCGTGTGTTCCCATGTGACAGTGGGCGAATGCACACCACAGACCATCCGACACTAATGCATCCTCTATTTTTTGATTTCCGAACTTCACACCGGCTCTCATACCGCGAAGATAAAATGGAGCATTCGACATCGACTCCATGCCACCTGCTAAGACCATATTCGCATCACCAGCTCTAATAGCCTGTGCTGCTAACATGACTGCTTTCAGACCTGAACCACAGACTTTGTTGATAGTCAAGGCCGGGACACTTGCAGGAACACCTCCCCTTATAGCCGCTTGGCGAGCCGGAGCTTGCCCGACCCCCGTTCCAATCACATTACCCATGATTACCTCATCAATATCCTTTGGATCGACTCCGGTCTTTTCCAAAAGGCTTTTTATTACAAGAGCCCCTAAATCAGAAGCGGACAGAAAAGAAAGTCCCCCTAGAAACTTACCTATGGGTGTCCGGCATCCTTTGATGATCACTGGTTCTCTGGCCTTATTTTGCATTCACTCCTCTTTGTGACTATGTGGGGAAAATTACAGTAACAACAACTCATATCTTCCACTTTGTAGAAGATATCGCCCTCTTCCAACTGGTTCTACCGAAACCAAGACTAAACTTTGTCCTATGAGCCTATTCTTCCTGACTCAATTTGAAAGATAATGCCTCCAGCTCCATAACCATATTAACATTCTTCACTTCGATAGAATCAGGCACTGTAAGTCTCGCAGGAGACCAGTTGAGAATCCCTTTGATATCAGAGTTGCCAATCAGGTCTACAACATCGGACACTGCTTCCACTGGAACAGCTAAAACCGCAATCTCTATCTTTTTATCAGAGATAATATGTCTAATTTCATCGATGTGATGAACTTTCAATCCATGTAAATTCCTGCCCACTTTGAAATCAGAAGTATCAAACAGGGCCACAATGTCAAAACCTCTATCGAAAAACCCCCTGTGTTCTACCAAGGCTGACCCGATGCGACCCAGTCCGATCACAGCTATTTTCCATCTTCGATTCAAACCTAGAATCTGCCGAATCCGTGATGCCAAGTCGGAGGAAGAATA
>DUCW01000206.1:4796-8041 GCA_012959595.1 Gemmatimonadota bacterium | reverse complement strand
CCTTCCGCACTTGTGCGGCGGTAGTTCCACTCTGGGAAGCCATAGTCTTACTGGAAACTGTAGGTTCGCCAGCAGCCACTATATCTTCGAGGATACGGAGATATACTGATAGACGGCTAATAGCAGACTCAGCTATTTTCTTTTTATTAGCCATTCGCCATCCATTTCAAGCTTCTTAGCTACTTGTGAAATACTTCACAATACTAGAGAAGAGAACGACGAACAGCAAATTAGTATCAGGTGAATAAGAACTTCTGGATCATGAAAGCCAGCTGAATGAAGTCGCTCGGTGCAAAGGTTTCTGGTCTTCTACTCAGATCCCAACCCGTATTCCTAGATATTTCCTCTATAGCATCCTTCGGAAGTTTGAGATCATGATGATCTCTCAAAATCTTCTGAATCTGCTTCCTTCTCCACTGGAAAACTGACCGCGTTACTACTCTTAAGAATTTTTCGTCTTGTGGGGTCATCGGTGGGGGGTCAAAAGGACGAATTCTTACCAGAGCAGAATCTACTCGAGGAACAGGCCTAAATGCTCGCCGTGGAACATTAAGCACTTTTTCAACTTCTGCCACCGCACGAAGACCCACCGATAGTGCCCCATATTGTGATGTCCCAACCTCTGCGATTAATCGTTCGGCAACTTCCCTCTGCACCATCAGAACGATTTCCCGAGGTCTAGGACAATTCATCAATTTGAATATTATCGGTGCGGTGATATTGTAGGGGATATTGCCAATAACTACTAACTTTGAAAAATCCTCCACCAGTTGTGATAAATCCAGCCGGAGGAAATCCTCGTGGATTACGTCCACATCTTCTCTATTCTGAGAGAAACTTTGCAACGACTTGGCCAGTTCATCGTCCAACTCTACCAGTATCAAACGCTCAGACCGACCAAGCAAATGGTTCGTGAGTGCCCCAGTCCCTGGCCCTATCTCCATAACAGTATCGGACTTCCTGATATCTGGAACTCGGACTATGGCACGTTGCAGATTAGCATCCAAAAGAAAATTTTGTCCGAGAGACTTTTTAGCACGCATCCGCCCATCCTATTAATCTCTGAATAACCCCAGAGTACAGATACTCCAACTATCCCACTTATTCCATATATACACATCTTGTCATCAAGACGTTTCAGCTCGGTTCGATCACCGTCCCTCGAACATAAATAACGTATCTAACTCCGTGAGCTCCATCAAAGATCGAAGACCTGAATCGAAATTCAGCAAAGTAACTTCACCTTTCCGGTCATGGATTTTCTTTGAAAGATAAACTAGAGTTTCCAACCCAGAGGAATCGACAGATTTAGTATTAGAAAAATCAATGGTGACACTGGTCGTACCCCCTTCAATCTCGCTTAACAGCTGTCTCAGTAGTGCCCCACTATTGCCAACAATCAATCTGTCACCAAGAACTACCATGACGCTCTGTCCCAACCTACTGGCCTGAAATTTCACCTGGAAAGCTCTTCTGAATTCATAGTCTTTCTGACATTTTCTTAAGGACCAGTGGTGAAACAAAATCGGAAACATCACCACCCAAAGTGGCCACTTCTCTTACCAATGTAGAGGACAAGAAAGAATATTGTTGATCAGGTGCCAAGAAAATAGTCTCAACCTCATTTTGTAATTGGCGGTTCATCTGAGCCATCTGAAACTCGTATTCGAAATCCGATACAGCCCTAAGACCTCTAATGATTACAGGTGTTTGCAACTCTTTTGCTAAATCGACTAGTAAGCCATCGAATGAAATTACCTGGACTCGCTCTTGACCAAGAAAAAGTTCTCGAATGATCTCGGTACGCTCTTCAGAGCTAAAAAGGCTCTGCTTATCATGGCTGGAAATTTTAGCGACAGCAACAAATACTTTTTCGAAAAGATCTAGTGAACGTTCTATTACATTTTCATGTCCGTTTGTAATGGGATCGAAAGAACCAGGATAAATAACTGATTTAGAAGTCGTAGTGTTCATCAACCCGCCTCCACAATAGAAATGACAGTTTCACCATATTGTCGTTGGCCATAGTCACTGAATGATTCATCTATCTCACCTTTAGCATGTTCAATCCACAACCGTGAAGCAAACGGGTGATCCCGAAAGGTTTCTATCAATTCTTGTGCATAACCTTTACCATAAGGTGGATCCGCAAGAGCAATATCGAAGTCCAATTTCCCCAAATGTTTTATATAATCCATAGCGTCACTTTTGACTACGGTCACCTCGGACTCAACTCCTAGAAGATCGACATTTTGTTTCAAAGTATCCATAGAAAGTGGGTTGGATTCAACAAAGGCTGCACTCTTGGCACCTCTACTGAGTGCCTCTAACCCCAATGCCCCAGATCCAGCGAACAAGTCCAGGACGCTGGCTCCAACAATGTCATTTCCTAACGAACTCATCCACGCTTCCCTGACTTGGTCCCGCGTCGGACGAATTCCACGACCCGTAGGCGACCTCAATCTACGTCCTTTCCATCTTCCAGCAATTATTCTCAAGGGTGACCTCCAACTGTCACAGGGTGATTATCTTCTGACAAACGTAAGTCTAAGAACTGCAACTCTATCTGAGATTTACCCCGGTATGAATTCTCTCGGAGTTTGAAAACCATATCTAGAAGACCACCCTTAAGACACTCAGGTGAAACTCTACTGGCCATATTGAATCCGATCGCATCAAACTCTTTATCGAGTTGTCGAACGCGCAGTTTTAAATGACTCTTCCCCACTTTTCTACCTGAACTTATCAATTCGACATTTCGCACAAGGAATAGAGGGGTAGGATTGGATATTCCATAAGGACCAAAATAGGAGAGCAGATGGAAAGTTCTTTGGTTTATCTCTGACAACTTGATTTCGACATCCGGCTTTAACATAGGGCGGCAATCTTCCACTCCCAAATGCTTACTGACTTCAGCGTTAAAACTTCTCTTGAAAGCATCTATCTTGCATGGAAGTAGAGTTAATCCAGCTGCAGCTCGATGTCCACCAAACCTTTCCAGATGATCTCCACAAGCATTCAAGGATGTCAATAAATCAAACCCAGGAATTGATCTAGCACTGCCACGAACTTCATCTCCCGATATTGAAAGTAAGACAGTAGGTCGATGTATTCGTTCTACTATCCGTGATGCTATTATCCCGATGACACCAGGATGCCACCCCTCAGCGTAGAGCACCACTCCAAAATCTACCTGGGAATCAAAGTTTTCTGCCAATAAATCCAAAGCTTCATCTCCACTTTTT
>DUCW01000206.1:0-4755 GCA_012959595.1 Gemmatimonadota bacterium | reverse complement strand
ATCGAGAATTCTTGATTCCTCTTTTCGTCTTTTTATATTCTCATATTCCAATTCTTGAACTAGTTTATCGGCGTATTCCTTCTCGTCTGTCATCAATAGATTTAGGGCTGTTTTTGCTTCACCCATCCTCCCAGCTGCATTTATACGAGGGGCCATCTGGAAAGCCACATAACCTGAATCCAAGGCATCAATTGGTTTGTCAATCGCACCGATAAGTGCTTTCAATCCACAATTACTGGAGTCACGTAAGACTCTAAGGCCATATCTCACCAAAGTTCTATTTTCTTCAGTGAGAGGCACGACGTCTGCAATGGTTGCAAGAGCTACAAAATCCAAATAGGAATGTAGTTCCTCTTCTGGAACCCCGAGCTTCGTAGCTAGAATTTGACACAGTCGATAAGCAACTCCCGCACCACAGAGCCCTTTGTTGGCATAATCGCATCCGAGCTGATTAGGATTGACTACAGAAACTGCCTCTGGCAAATCACTTCCCGGAGTGTGATGATCAGTAACTATAACGTCAATCCCTAAAGCTTTAGCTTTTGATGCAGTCTCATGTGCACGAATCCCGGAGTCGACTGTAATGACCACTGTGGCTCTAGATTCAAGAGCTTGCCCTAAACCCGCAGAACCAAAATCATACCCATCTGTCAATCGATTAGGTACAAACGGAACACACTCCCCACCCAATCTTCGAATCCAACGAGTCAACAAAGCAGTTGCTACTATTCCATCGACATCATAATCCCCATGGACAAGAATGGTCTCTCCCTCATGGATAGCCCCTATTAGTCGCTGTGCTGCTTCAGTTATTCCCGAGAGTGCACTAGGGTCCTGAAGGTTCTCCATCGTGGGTCTAAGGAAGGCTTTTGCAACGTTTGGATCGTGATAACCCCTGGCTACCAAGAGCTGGCAGAGCATGGACGGGAGCGAGAGTTCCGACTCCAGTAGTTCGACGACTCCCGCCTCTAGCGAGTCCGGTTCTTTCCACTGAGGGTTTACCGAGTAAGTAAAGTTCATGGACTAAACTGGTTGATATTTTTCTTATCCATGATACCCCTGAATGAATTTCTTCTGCCTCTTAACCCTAAATTAAGTATCAGAGGCTTCCAGGCTCTCAGCCTCTTGGGGATCTATACCTGACACTAGAGGTCCGTCAACCTCTTCGGTATTAGTTTCTAACCTAACGTCAGAGTCAGCCTCGTCAGACTGGGGGGTCAGAATAACCCCACAGTCCTCACATCTGATCAGCTTTTCACCATGACGAATTTCGTTTTGCGTTTGGAGAGGCACCATACTGTAACAGTGGCCGCAAGCTCCATCTTCGGTGAGATCAGAGACGGCTATCTTTATTTTTCCACGCATTATCCTGTCATACATTTGTCTCTCGTCTGCGTTCAGTATTTCTGCAAGTCCTTCTCTTTCTACACTGAGTTTCTCGAGGGTGAGATCTGCACCCTTTCTCTCAGACATCAACTTTTCGCGGAGGGGCTCCATCTCTGTCAGTGATTCACTGTGAGTTTCCTTCTGTTCGCTGATACGTTCAGTCATTTTTTTTACTTGATTTAACACCCTCAAAGCTTCCTGTTCATCATTTTGAAGAGCTCGCTTGACCATGTCTGATTCTGCGTGTACTGCAGCTTCTTCTCGTTCGTTACGAACCTGATTCATTCGCTCCACTAGTTTCTGCGATCTATCACGTTTCCCTTGAATAACCAACTCCAGACGCCTTTCTTCGAGAGATAGTTCTTTGACCCTTTTTTCTAGGGCTTCTATCTCTTTTCCCAACCTCAAAGTAGGGGCTTCGAGCTCCTCAAGTTTTACCTCAAAATTGTCCATGGTAGAGCGAACAATTCCAAGCTGCGTATCTAACGATTGTAACTCTTTCAGGGAGGTTCTTTCTTGTGATGTCATAAAATTCTCTTCATTCTAAAATTTCTTATCAAAGTTCACTTAAATGTCTTCCGTGTTACTGCAGACCAATCTGATCCTAGCTCTCTGCGTTCCTGACCCAACTGGATCTTCTCAGCCAACAATTGAGTAAGTGTTTCCTCATCTTCATTATCTCTTATCAGTTGGTCAATGTGATCCAGCTTCTCTTGCATCTTGCTACTCAATATTCTGTTTACCAAGTCCACGAAAATCCTTTCTCGAACCACTTCACTCAACTCTCTTGAATTTGACAAGATATCCTGAAAAATCGAATTAGCTAGTGGATCTAATCTCCGTAAGATTTCAGTAAAATCAGACTGCTCAAGTAGCAGTCTGAAAATGGTCCTATAGTTTGGGTTAGTGAAATCATCAGGCCCTAAGCGTTCACCGGCCCTCTCAACCATGCCTAGATAGTTGACTAAAAGAAACAGAAGTTCTTTTTCTGCTCCCATGGAAGGTACTGGCTGAGAAGTGTTGTATTTTTTTTGAGGACTTGACTGTACAAAAGGTTCAGGTAATCCCGCCTCAACCTTAGACAATTCTAGCTCTAAAGTTTCTCTTCTAACACCAGTATGCTCCGCAACTTTAGAAACATAAATATCTTGTAACGCAGAGTCTTGTACCGCCCGGATAGTGGGGAGGAGCCTGTCAATAGCTTTTCGAGTTTTCTCTATATCAGAAAAATGATCGAGTTCGTTTAGAAGCTGAAGTTTCCGGTCAAGAACATCTACTGCTTCATCTATATAAGTGGCCAGGGCATCCGCACCTTCCTCGTGCACCACTGCATCAGGATCCGTCCCCGAAGGCAAGGAACTGATGGATGGGTGCACCCCACTTTCCAAGAGAACATCAGCTGAACGAAACGTTGCTTTTAAACCAGCCCTGTCACTATCAAACAGCAAACATACATTTTTTGTGTAACGACCTAGCAACTCCGCCTGCTCTCTGGTAAAACTGGTCCCAAGAACAGCGACCACATTTTCGAAACCATTTTGAGCGAGAGAAATAACGTCCAAATAACCCTCTACTACCAGAGCCAGTTGTTCTCTCCGTATGGAATTCTTGGCAATTCCTAAACCATAGAGGATTGAACCTTTGTGATATATAGGAGTTTCAGGAGAATTCAAGTATTTTGCTCCTCGCTGCCCTGAAATATCCAGTAACCTCCCACCAAAACCTAAAACTTTACCAGCAGTACTCTCTATCGCAAATGTTATCCTTCCTCGGAATCTATCGAAAGGTTCTTCTCTCTTATCACTTTTAGAAAGAAGCCCCGCTTCTAATAATTCATCGTCAGCTATACCATGACTCAGAGCAGCCGCTCGAAGACCCTTCCAATCATTTGGTGCAAAACCCAAGGAGTAACGATCACACATTTCTCTATTAATTTTTCTGTGTTCAAGATAGGCCCTCGCTTGCCGACCCCCCTCTTCATCCCAGAGAGCATCCTCAAAATACTTAAGGGCAAAAGCATTCGCCTGATAAAGGTGTGAGAAAGGGTCTGTTACCGCATCGAAACCCCTATCTTCCTTAATCTCCATTCCCACAGACTGTGCTACCTGTTTTACTGCTTCTGTAAACTCTAGACCCTGCAAATGTTGCAAAAACGAAAATACATCTCCTGATTCACCACACCCAAAGCACTTATAAAATCCTTTTGCAGGAACTACGTAGAAACTTGGAGTTTTTTCTTCATGGAAAGGACAACAAGCCTTGTAGTCTTTTCCGGATTTCTTCAATGGCAAAATACCGTTAACTATCTGAACGATATCAGCTCTGCTTCTAACTTCCTCTATTTGATCTTTATGAATCACAAAAAAGATACCTTATCCGCAAAAAAACATTCATCCAGTTTGGATCAAAATCTAGTTGGATAGGCCTCTTCTTTCAGAAAGCCATCCAGACCAGAGATCATAACTTCAGCTCTTCCCTAACGATACGGTTCACTTCTCTACCGTCAACACGCCCTTGCAGTTTCGGCATGACTTCACCCATTAGACTGCCCATCTGGTCGAAACCTTCATGGAGAGCACTCCGAACTATATCTCTTATCTCAGGTTCGCTCAGCAGGGCAGGAAGATATTTCTGAAGAATACTCATTTCTTGAAGTTCTTTATCAGCCAGCTCTGGACGTCCGCCCGAACGCATCATCTCCGAAGCCTCTCTGCGCTGTTTTGTAGCCCTTGTTATGACCTTAGTCACATCTTCATCATCCACATCACGTCCCAATTCTATTTCTCTATTGCGAACCTCTGCCAAAAGAGAACTCAGGACTGTGATTTCTAGACGCTTCCGACCCTTCCTGGCTTCGGTAAGATCAGCTCGCAATTGTGATTTTAGATCCATGAACATGAGGGAAAACTACCCAGCTTAACAGGGGTGGTCAACGACTCCGGAGTCGGTCACTGTGACCCAATAAGGTTAAATCATGAAGAAGCACGCGTGGTTAGTCCTTCAAGAATTCTAGGCATCAGATTCAAACCATGCTGAGATCCACCCTTTTTCAGCATCTACATCTCTCAAGGTGAACTCAGAATCCTCACTACATCTCAAAATAGAAGCCCATTCGTCAGCCATAATCCCACTCAAAACTAGCCATCTCTGACTCCTTGTCTAAAGCCATCCGAATCGATTTTAGGAAATTTTGGACATTTTTTTGGGAGGGACAAGATAAGTGATCAAATTACCATCGATGTCCTCAATCGCAGTGGCTCCGAAGTCAAACATTACAGCACTATACCTCTCCGCTTCTAATGCAGAAGCGTAAGACACTGATAACACAAACCAACAATCTGGGACTACCAGAGGAGAGTCTGGATGACT
>DUCW01000205.1:11102-12296 GCA_012959595.1 Gemmatimonadota bacterium | reverse complement strand
AAGTGCATTCAACCCATACCGCTCTTCAAAGCTTGGATATCTCGAATGGATCCCGAAACCGCGTACCAGGAATGCATTAGCCACCGATTCATCCGCCAGGATAGCCTCCACGTGATCGAGCAAACCCTTCACCACGCTGGCCGTACGCACAGAAGTTTCACCCGATGCTTCTGGTTCAATCATCTTCAGACCTACGAGCTGAGGGTCTGTTTCTGTCACATCCATCCCCAAGCCCTCGCCTCTCATGATCAGTACAGCCCGATGTTCTTTTTCGTGTATCAGTGTGATGTCCACACCGTCAATATTTTTGACAGTCTCAGATACTTTCTCGACCACCCTTCGGCCTTCATTATCAGAAATTCTGCCTGCCCGGCGATCAAGCACAATTCGGTCACCGTCGACCGTCGCCAAATTGATCCGAGCCGCGACATCTCCAGCCTGCAGGTCAAAACCCACACCCAGAGCACTCAGGACGCCCCGACCGACCATACTACTGACTGGATCATAGCCGAAAAGAGCGAGGTGTCCCGGACCACTCCCTGGAGTAATTCCTGGCCCAACGGGCATGAGCGATCCTAGGGAGCTCCTACGTGCTAGGGCATCAAGATTGGGTGTACTGGCAGACTCTAGTTCCGTCAGTCCAGTCTTTGGGTCGGGCAGACCGCCCAAGCCATCCATAACTACAAATACAATCGTACCACCGCCCTTGCCGCGAAAAACAAGATCTTGGAGTGGAGCAATCGAGCTCATAATTCAATCCGATTGAAGTGGATACCCTGACTGTGTACCTAAATATAGCAAAACCTTGTGCCCGACACGACGTTAGGCACAAGGTTTCAGTAGGGTGCTATATCAATCAGTGAGTAACGTCTGGATTATCCACCCTTTGGTGGTGGTGGACCCTTACGTCCTTTGCCACCTTCTGGTCTCGGGAATATTTCTCTCAACGCAGCCTGTAGTTTGCGGGCACCCTCTTCCACTGTCAGATCACCAGCATCCACTGCCACCTTGATTGCAGCTTCCGTTTCACGGGCCTTGGCCATCGCAGCCAACATCTCTTCGGCTTTGGCACCCGTTAACTTCCCAGCAGCAATCGCGTCCGTGATCCGCTGTTCCATTTTGTCCAAGTCCATCGGTGGTGGTGGACCCTTACGTCCTTTGCCACCTTCTGGTCTCGGGAATATTTCTCTCAAC
>DUCW01000205.1:3136-10961 GCA_012959595.1 Gemmatimonadota bacterium | reverse complement strand
CAAGTCCATCGGTGGTGGTGGACCCTTACGTCCTTTGCCACCCTTTCCGGCTCCGAACATCTCTTTTTTTGCTCTGGCTAGGGCCACTGAAGCTTCGTCTTTCGTCATCTGTCCGGCATCTACAGCCGTCTTGAGCCTGGCTTCTAGCACACGATATTCGTTAATTCGACCCCGAACTCTTTCCACATCTTTCGGATTGGCTTTGCCTGTCATGCGAGCGGTACGCAGTCTCTTATCAATGGTCTCATAATCTGGAATGAGGTTGCCCATTTCGGCATCTAAGGCACCACCCATAAGGTCGGAGGATAGATCTACCTCAGTCATTCCACTGCCGTCTTTTTCACAACCGATAGCGACTAAAGACAACACGCCTATAAATCCCATCAGTAGTCTATTTTTATACGCGTTTTGTATTTTCAATTTACTTCTCCTTAGTTGACTAGGGTGTTTGAACCAGCTACAGCCTTTGCCTCCCATATATGCAAGAGTGGTGCCATAGCGGTAAAGCCCTGGATGTACAATACAATCTCAACTAGGGCAGGGGAACACCCGTTCTCCCTATTTAAAGGCTAACTTGTCTATCCATTAGACACTTACGGTTGTTTTTAGTTACCATATATTTTTCATATAAATCACTGACATCGGGGGGAGACATTGAAGTACCGGCCATTTGAATTGGAACGTTGGCAATCCGTATACGAACACCAGGTAGAATTGAACCTTACAGAAAGTGGTGTGCATCCGCTTTTGGTTTCGGAGCTACTCGAACTCGCTGGCGAGGAAAGAGATTTTCTGGACCAGGTGCGCCTCGAATACAGTCCAGCCCATGGCAGTGATGATCTCCGCGAAAAAATTGCAGCATTGTACCCCGATACTACCGAAGCTTCAGTGGTGGTTACCACCGGTGGAGCAGAAGCCAATTACTCTGCTTGTTTGCACCTAATGGAACCAGGTGTTCCGGTAGCTGTCATGCTCCCGAATTACATGCAAGTACCGGGAATTGTGGAAAATTCCGGAGGCACCACGCTCCCATTCTATCTGGTCAGAAAAGACGGATGGCAGCCCGACCTCAATCAGCTCAAGGGTTGCTTGGATAAAGGGGCAAAGCTGATACTCGTTACCAACCCGAACAATCCAACTGGTTCTATCTTAACGGAAACCTCCGTTTCCGAGATCCTGATTCTGGCCGAACAGTATGGTGCGTGGATACTGGCCGATGAAGTCTATCGGGGTGCTGAACTCAGTGGTCCCGAGACTCCTTCTTTCTGGGGACAATCGGAACGGGTGGTGGTAACCAACTCCATGTCCAAGGCCTATGGGATGCCGGGACTGAGACTCGGTTGGGTGCTGACCTCTCCGGAGTCTGTGCATTCCGTTTGGGGTCGCAAGGATTACACTACCATTACTCCGAACCCTCTGTCCGACGCCCTCGCATGTCTGGCTCTTGATTCTGAGACGCGGCCCAAGGTACTTCAAAGAACTAAGGACATTTTAAATAGTAATTTCGAGATACTCGGATCGTGGCTGGATTCGCAAGACAACCGATTCTCCTACCGTCGGCCCAGTGCGGGAGCTATGTGTTACGCTCGATACAACACCCCCATCAATTCCATAGCTTTTGCAGAATTTGTCAGGACTGAAAAGAGTCTGCTCATAGCACCTGGCGACCATTTCGGGGTAGATGGATACCTGAGACTGGGATACGGGATACCGGCTGACAGACTTGAACTGGCTTTAGCTAGGTTGGAAGAAGCATTCGACGACGTCGAAGGTAAGATTCAAGCAGGCCATCCCTAGTCGGTCCTAGAGCTAAGCCATTGCAAAATATGAAGAGATGACTGGAGAACGAGCCGACAAACTGGTGAGCCGTATCCAAGAAGAGATAGAGCACACTCTCACGTAGGTTGTCTTACAGATTAAGAAAACCAATCCTAATCCATCGGTGTAATCTCTTATTCCAAAAAGTCGCTATCTCCTCGAGAGATTTCTTGGTGATGTTCGGAACGGTCGTATCTGGGTCAGGATGGCCGACAACTAGAATCAAGAAAGGCTTTTCGTTCTCCGGCCGATCCAAGAGTTCGTTTAAGAACCCCATAGGAGAGGGTGTGTGGGTAAGCGACACCAGGCCGACTTTATTGATTGCGGTGATCAACATGCCCGTGGCTATACCCACGGATTCAGTCACATAATAGTTTTTTAGTTTCTTTCCATTCGGGCCTATTGAGTAGCGTTCCGCAAAAATGACGATCAGATAAGGTGCTTTCTCCAGAAATGGTTTTTCAGCGTTGGTTCCTAAATGGGCCAGAGCTTCAAGCCATTCATCCCCAGCACGGCCCCCGTAAAAAGCTTCCTCTTCCTTCTCAGCACCTTCGCGGATTTTTTTCTTTGTCTCAGGATCTCCCACTACTGCGAAATGCCAAGGCTGTTGATTCGCACCACTAGGAGCTCGGCCGGCCGCTAGCATACAGCTTTCGATTACCTCTCTGGAGATCGGTTGGTCAGAAAAATCTCTGACTGTCCGACGACTCTTAAGTTCTTCCAGGAATTCATTGGCCCTGCGCTTCATCTCTGTTTCTGAAACCTTTTCCCGTTCTGGGAGAGGGCTGAAACCAATTTGAACTACCATATTGTTGATCCTAGTTCAGCAGACTTCAAGAGATAGTGGCCTATTGATCATCGGCCACCTCCCTCTACGACGATTTCTTGATAGCTGTCGGGGTTCCATTCTGGGCGATTCGGGTTGTTCGCCACTTCATTTCCAAGATAAAAAATCATCTTACTGATCCTCGCAGCTTTTTCCGTGTCGATTAAATCCACCTCGTCACTTGGCTGATGATAGTCCTCGTGCACACCACTGAAGAAAAAGAGTATGGGAATACCTTTCTGAGCGAAATTGTAGTGGTCTGATCGGAAATAAAATCGTTCTTCTGGCCAGATGTCGTCGATCGTTGCTAAACCGAGTTCTGGGTGGACATTACTGACTTGATTCAGTGTTGCACCTAAATCCGAATGCTCTTTGCCTATAACAACCACAGTGTCAGACCAATTTCTACCGATCATATCGGCGTTAATATTTGCGACAATTTGATCGACTGGAACTGGAGGATTGTCGGCAAAAAAGGCACTCCCCCAGAGGTCTTTCTCCTCACCGCTGACCAACAAAAAGATGCTTGATCTCTTAGGTTTCACCTTCATTCCGGAAAAAGCTTGAGCGATTTCTACGATCCCGATGGTACCAGACGCGTCGTCGTCAGCTCCGTTATAGATGCTATCTCCCTCAGAATCGGGGTTGCCGATACCCACATGATCCATGTGAGCACTGTAGGCTATATACTCTTCCCTCAGATCTGGGTCGCTACCTTCCAAAATGCCGACCACATTAGGCGCTGAATCCTGAGTGACCATTTGTGAACGGGGTGACAAAGTCGCCTGCATTCCATTTGCTTCCATGACTTCTAAATTTCTGGTATTCCTGAGTGCATTCAGGTCTATCCCATTTTCGACCAGGACGTCAGCAATCGCCTCATCCCTAATTTCGAAAGCAATATTATTGCTCGAAGATCCAGATCCGATCCGCAGTGTATTGCGTGCCGTCATAGCATCAGACGTGGCAGTCCATTCTTGATCATTTTTTTCGGTAGCCACAAGCACGGCTAAAGCTCCCGCCCGCCTTAGATCAGATATCGCTCTTCTGTGAGTCCTGTAACCTTCGGGCATGGACACCGCAAGAACGATTTTCCCATCGATACTGGACGCTACGCCTTCCGAAAGATCCTCCAAACCCGCCAGAACAACGACCTCGCCCTGGATATCACCCTGACCAACTCCATTTGCTACAACGATGTCACTTCCAAATTCCAGACTCTTGCCTCCGATCTGGGCCGAAGACATTCCCGGATTTGGGCGTAGAGTTTCAATCGTATAATACTGTAAGAAAGAACCATCATCTCCACCGGGGGTCAGTCCAAATCTGGCGAATTCCTCTGCAATCCAGTTTGCCGTTTTATTGAGGCCAGCACTTGGAGTGTTCCTGCCTCCCATACTGTCGTGGGCGATCTTGCTAATTTTTTCGAGATAATCTGCTTCAGTAATCGTGTTGGCTGCGGCCGATACATCTTCCGAAAGCTCACCTCCACTTACAAATGCGGAATCCGAATTGCAGGCAGAAAAGCAGAGTAGCACAGAACATAGAGTGACTAGTTGTTTCATAACAAACCTCATCCCAAAGTGAGAATGACACTGTTTAGTACCAATATTTCAGTCTTACCAATGTACCTAGAGCACTGGATGGAGCAAATGAAGGTGTCCTGTAGCCAACCAACTATCGACCTGCATTTTTCTTGACAACTCATTCCCATACTAGCAGGCTGAAAGCTAATCGATCCTTAATTTCAAACCTGAGCGAGGAGCCAGCCAATTTCTGATATCTTCAGACGGTACCTGATGCCCGGTTTCATTTTCCAATCAGTGGTGATCGCGGGTGGCTATGGAACAGGCAGGGAGTTAGCGGAATTCTTCTTACCGTTCGGGCCTAGAGGTGGAATCTTGTCGATGATGTTGGTCTCGATGGTATTCTGGTCGCTGGTTGCAGCCGTCGCTTTTGAATTCGCACGGACCTATCAGGTCTACGATTACCGGACTTTCTGTCGCAAACTAATGGGTCCAGGATGGATCCTTTTCGAGATCACTTATCTCTCATTTCTGATTTTGGTGCTTTCGATCATTGCATCGGCTTCCGGCTCAATATTTCAAGAAGTCTTCCAAGTCTCCTACTGGGTCGGAGTCCTTAGCATCATGGCAGCTATAGGATTCCTGGTTTTTGCTGGAAGCATGCTAATTGAAAAAGTTCTGTCCAGCTGGTCATTCATCCTTTATGGCACCTACTTGGTATTCTTTTTCTGGTCACTCGCAACTTTCGGCCCGGAAATTTCTTCCTCGCTTAGCGATACCCCAGTACAACCGGGGTGGGTTCTTGGTGGTATCCGATACGCAGCCTACAATGTAGCGATCATTCCTGTTCTGCTGTTCTCGGTGAGACACTTGAACACCAGAAAAGAAACCCTTCTTGCAGGAGTGCTCACAGGTCCTATCGCCATCATCCCTGGCTTCCTACTCATGCTGATCATGGCGGGGCATTACCCCGCAGTAGCCGAGGAAACAGTACCTGTGAATCTAATGCTAGAAGCACTGGGGTCTCGGAGTTTCCAGATCCTTTTCCAGTTGGTCCTTTTTGGCACCCTGATCGAGACGGGTACCGGAATGATTCACGGTGTGAACGAACGCTTTGCCGAAGCCTTCAAAGAGATGGGTAAAGAGTTTCCCGCTTTCGCACGGCCCTTGATCGCTATTGTCCTTCTTGTCGTCGCCACCATGATGGCTCAGTTCGGACTTAAAGACCTCATTGCCAAAGGGTATGGAACGATGACTTGGATCTTCTTGGTTGTCTTCCTGATTCCGTTGCTGACTTACGGAGTGTGGAAGTTGCTCCAGGAGACAGAATCATGACCTGGTCTCCCTCCACCGTTGTCCTCAACTGTTAATCAGTCGATATAACCCGGACCGCGCACAATCATTCCTGGCTTCTCTCCAGTATGACTACCGTCTCGGACCACTGCTACACCGTTGACCAATACATCTCGAATACCCACTGATAACTGGTGGGGCTCTTCGTAGGTCGCCCGATCGATTACTGTAGCCGGATCGAAGATGACTACATCCGCATAGAACCCTTCGGCCAGCAACCCTCGATCTGTAATGGAGAGTCGAGTGGCTACAGCTGAGGACATTTTACGAACTGCTTCTTCGAGAGACAGCACACTCTCATCTCGTACGTACCGCCCTAAAATCCGGGGATAAGTTCCGTAGGATCGAGGGTGTACCAGATTCTCAGCCGCAGCGGGATTCACCCCTCCTGCGTCCGTCCCGAATTTGATCCAGGGCTGCTGAAGTTGGAGACGGACATTGTCCTCGGACATCATGAAATAAATTGTTCCTATTCGCTGTTCTTCAGATAGCACCAGATCCATCGCGGTATCCATCCAGTCCTTACCATATTCGGCCGCAATGTCGTCCAAGTATCGGCCCGCATACTTCTGATTTTCCTGCTTCTCCAAGCCAAGGAGTAAAACTCCCTGGGGAGTCGCCAGCATACACATATTTTCCCATGCTTCAGTTTGGTTTTGAATCTCATCGCGGATCTGATTCCTTACCTGCTCATCGGCAAGATTGTCGAAGAGCTTTCCATCTGCAGAAGCCCAGGGTGGGAAGCATGCGGTCAGTCCCGTTCCACCCGCTGTATAGGGGTACATGTTTGCCTGTACGTCTACTCCTGCTGCCCTAGCCGCGTCGATTTTAGCGATCGCTTGGCTCGCCTTGTGCCAATTTCGACGGCCACCAGCCTTTAGGTGGTAAATCTCGAGTGGGACACCAGCCCCGACCCCGATTTCGATCGCCTCATCAATGGCCTCAAGAAACTGATCAGCTTCTGAGCGCATGTGTGTGATATAGACTCCTCCATAGGGTTTCATAGCAGATGCGATCTCGATCAACTCATCGGTACCTGCAAAATTTCCCGGTGGATAGATTAAAGCAGATGCGATTCCTAAAGCTCCATCTTCCATCGCTCTTTGGACCACTGCTTTCATGGTATCTAGAGCAACCGGCGTAGCGACTCCCATCCTAGAATTCATGGCATAGGTGCGCACAGTCGACGCTCCTAGAAAGGATCCCTGGTTGACTGAAGTTCCTCGATCATCCATGGCACGAAGCCATGCATCGAAACCTCTTTCTCCTGAGAACGCTTCAAAAAACTCCTCGTCCTCTCCACCTTCTCTGTTTGGGTTAATCGGAGCAGAGCTTGATCCTTCACCCATAATCTCGGTCGTCACCCCCTGCGTCACTTTGCTGATCACTCTACTGTCTCCGTACAGGAGATCGTAGCGAGAGTGGCTTTGGATATCGATAAACCCTGGTGCCACAACGTGACCGGTAGCATCGATGGTCTCTGTCGCTGCGGTTGTGCTCAACGTTCCTCGAGGACCCACCTCGACAATCCTCTGGTCTTTAATGCCTACATCACCGTAAAACCATCCATTGCCTGTGCCGTCCACGATACGCCCGTTCACAATCACTAGATCATATTGATCCACATCTTGGGTGACGGAAACCATCGGTTCCTGCTCCTGTACTACCTCGCAGCCTGCAATCGTCAACAGGACTAGGCACACCAAGCCAGTCGGCCAAAGTTTAATGGGAGCTTCGGATAGTGAACGCATCATTCCTTCCTTCCTTATTTCGAGGACAATAGTGGTTGACTGATTAACGGAGCCGGTGGGATTCGAACCCACACACCCTCTCGGGCGCCGGTTTTCGAGACCGGTGCAATACCAGTTATGCGACGGCTCCTTCATGTTCCCTGATCCATCGCTTACAAACTTTCAAATCGGGGCGCCCGGATTTGAACCGGGGACCTCTGCGTCCCGAACGCAGCGCTCTACCGGGCTGAGCCACGCCCCGATCTCCAGTCGACTTCAAGCTTCTGACTGATCTCTGAAATCACTCACAGGGATTCATGTAAAAACGGACGGGGTGGGATTCGAACCCACGAAGGTGTAAACCCACATGATTTCCAATCATGCGCCTTAAGCCACTCGGCCACCCGTCCATGTTATTCCAAAAAAACGGAGGGAGTGGGATTCGAACCCACGCGGACTTGCGTCCAACGCCTTAGCAGGGCGTCGCCTTAAGCCACTCGGCCATCCCTCCAACATTGTCCATTGCCCCGCTAGGGCTCGAACCTAGACTCTTCGGAACCAGAATCCGACGT
>DUCW01000205.1:0-3107 GCA_012959595.1 Gemmatimonadota bacterium | reverse complement strand
CGGAATTGAACCGACGACCCCGTCATTACGAGTGACGTGCTCTACCAACTGAGCTAAGGTGGCGACAAATGGAGCCGAGGGGAATCGAACCCCTGACCTCAGCATTGCGAACGCTGCGCTCTCCCAACTGAGCTACGGCCCCCCAAATCCACTTGGCCAAC
The DNA here is from genome assembly GCA_012959595.1 of Gemmatimonadota bacterium. Lineage (GTDB taxonomy): Bacteria > Gemmatimonadota > Gemmatimonadetes > Longimicrobiales > Gaopeijiaceae. The sequence continues at coordinate 2,946 of DUCW01000205.1, read as the reverse complement.
TAATCTATCCCTCATAAAGTGGACAAATGGGCGCGAGAGGACTCGAACCTCTGACCTCTACGATGTCAACGTAGCGCTCTAACCAACTGAGCTACGCGCCCGGCCACTCCTTCAACTCCATCTATGTGTAAACGCTCTTTTTTCAGTGCGCCCGGAGGGACTCGAACCCCCGGCCTCCTGATCCGTAGTCAGGCACTCTAATCCAACTGAGCTACGGGCGCATTTTCCTTTTTCCATGCCCACGACAGGACTCGAACCTGTACGCCGTTGCCGACACTGGGTCCTTAACCCAGCCTGTCTACCAATTCCAGCACGTGGGCAAAACCAACCAACCCCTTCAAAAAATGCTCGAGGAGGGACTCGAACCCTCACGAGGTCTAACCCTCACAGGGTCCTGAACCCTGCGCGTCTACCAATTCCGCCACCCGAGCAAAGCACATAACCATGGAGCCGAGGGGAATCGAACCCCTGACCTCTTGAATGCCATTCAAGCGCTCTCCCAACTGAGCTACGGCCCCAGCGACATGAACCTCTTTTCTCCTACCAATGTTTTAAGCGGGGCTGACGGGACTCGAACCCGCGACCTCCGGTGTGACAGACCGGCACTCTAACCAGCTGAGCTACAGCCCCCTCTAACTACATTCTAATCGTGTCAAAAATCTGTACTCTACACTTGTACCCGCACAGTTATACCCTCACGGGGAATCGAACCCCGGTCTCCAGGTTGAAAACCTGGTGTCCTAACCGTTAGACGATGAGGGCAAACAGTGTGTCTACTACAGGCCCGGAGGGGCTCGAACCCCCAACCCCCGGTTTTGGAGACCGGTGCTCTACCAATTGAGCTACGGACCTCTACCCTCCTACAACCTATCGCGAATAAACAAACCAGTGGCCAGGGGCGGAATCGAACCACCGACACCGTGATTTTCAGTCACGTGCTCTACCAACTGAGCTACCTGGCCAAAAAAATACGCCCGGGCCTCTCGGCTTCGGGCGGATTGGCAAAAAGTGCGCTCTCTGACTACGCTAGAGGCGCCTTCCCGCCGACCGCCTTATCATACTAGATCGTGTGTCGACAGTGGCCCACCTGCCGGCCCACCTAGCGTCTGTCTCGAACATAGCCTTCTCCAAAACATCAATTCTATTATAAATCTCTTTTCAATAATAGCGGGGGCAGGATTTGAACCTGCGACCTTCGGGTTATGAGCCCGACGAGCTACCAGACTGCTCCACCCCGCAATAATTTAGGATGGAAACATATTTGACATCTCGCAAAGGTTCAAGGCTTACAGTGGTCAACCCCGATGGGCTACAAGATAACAGTGGCTATCCTGTAACCACTGTCCCCCTGCATTCTCCCAAGCCGATTCGCTGAAATTCACCGTTTCCTCTCAGGTAGCCTCTCAGGACAACTTCGTCTCCGTCTTCCAGAAATCTTCGAGTTTCACCTGAAGGAAGCTGAATCGGGTTCTCGCCTCCGCCGGTGAGTTCCAGTAGGCATCCCGCTGCATTCACTTTTTCCCCCGAGACGGTACCTGTTCCCATCAGGTCTCCTGCCTCAAGTGGACAGCCGTTACTGGAGTGGTGGGTGATCATTTGACCTATGGTCCAGTACAGATCCGCCAGTCGGGCTGAAGAAAGCGAATAGTGAGGTATCGATTGCTCTCGCATTTTGAGGCTTTGAATCCAGACTTCAACAATGGCATCGATTCCACCATTTTGACGATTCTTGTCCGATGATAGATACGAAAGCGGTTCCGGTTCCCCGGAAGCACGAGTGCGACTCGGGCATCTAAAAGGCAATAGAGCTTCAGCGGTAACCAGCCATGGCGATACCGAAGTAGCGAAACTCTTACCCAAGAACGGACCCAGTGGCTGAGCTTCCCAGGCTTGCATATCACGAGCAGACCAATCATTTAACAAGGAGATTCCAGCAAAATGCTCTTCTACTTCTTCCAACGGGATTGGTTCTCCTATGTCATTACCCGGACCGATCCACGCACCAATCTCCACCTCGTAGTCTAGCCGGGTAGTCGGTTCGAAAGATGGCGTATCTCCGACCAGCCTCTGACCCGATGGACGCTTTATCGGAGTGCCATCAACTACTAGAGATGATGCACGGCCGTGATATCCTATCGGAACCCAACGGTAGTTGGGTAACAGCGGGTTGTCCGGCCTGAAGAGGCCCCCGACTCTTTGAGCGTGATCGATAGATCCATAAAAATCGGTGTAGTCTCCGACTTCGACTGGAAGTACCATTTCGATGTCACCTATCGGATGCAGGTGGCGGGCAATCGTGTCACGTTTATTGCCCCCCATGTCTGTCGAAAGCAAATCGCTGATATAAAGCCTGTTATCCCGCCTTTCAGATCTGGATAATGCCAACCATCCATTCAATATTGGGTCAGCACAAGCATCCTGGATGCTAGTGCCAAGACTATCCAACAAACCTTCCTCGGCTAAGCCTTTCAGGTCTACCACCTGGTCCAGGATTCGTATTCCTATGGAGCCTTCAGAACTCGCTCCCGACTCACGAAAAACTCCCATGGGGAGATTTTGTATGGGAAAACCACTTTGTTTCTGTGACTGTCCATCGATCCAAGTAGTCCTGCTGGGGTCATGGGAACGGTCTGGATTCATCTGATTTCAAAGTATGGCAACTCGTACTCCCCGTTCGTGTTTTGACAAAAATCAACGTTTTACGTTCCGATCCTGTCATGAATCTATCAGTATAGACATTTATTTTATAGATTTGCCATTGCTCTCAGTACCGAAACAATTTTTTGGGTCTACGAGAGCCCGAATCTGAATAATCAAAACAATGGGGCTATCAACGACAATGAATCCTCTAGGACTTAAAGAGATCCACCACGTAGAGTTTTGGGTGGGTAATGCAAAGCAGGCGGCATTCTTTTTCCGCAACGCATTTGGATTTTCAGGGAAGGC
>DUCW01000204.1 GCA_012959595.1 Gemmatimonadota bacterium | reverse complement strand
CATTTATTGCGCTTTGTAGTCTAGTAGGAACTTCAATATTTTCTAGTGTATTCTGAAGAGCTAAACCATTAATTATGGTAGCAAGCATCCCCATATAATCTGCTTGTACTCGATCCATGCCCTTCTGACTAGCTAAAGATCCCCGTACAATGTTCCCTCCACCAATAACCAAACCAAGGCTGACTCCCATCTCATGAACTTGTTTGACCTCATCTGTTAGGCCATCAACCACAGATGGCTCAATTCCGAACCCTTTCGTTCCAGCCAATGCTTCCCCAGAAAGTTTAACAAGGACTCTTTTATACATCAGACTTCCAACTGATAATGTGTCCGTGTGATTCTGGGGTCATTCAGTCTCCCCAACCTTCATTCTTACAAATCTTGCAATTTCAATCTTTTCGCCAGTTTTTGCGGAGACCTCCGTGACCAACTCTGCAATCGTTTGATCGGGGTTCTTGACGAAAGGCTGTGCCAAAAGAGTGTTTTCTTCAAAATATTTTCTGAGCTTCCCTTTAACTATTTTCTCTGCTATGTGGTCTGGCTTGCCCTCTTCTTTTACTTGCTCCTCGTATATTCTTCGCTCTCGGTCTAACACTTCTGGTGCTATATCTGAATCACTCACCCCCTGAGGAGCTTGGGAAGCAACATGCAAGGCTATATCTCTCGCCAATGCCTTGAAATCTTCAGTATTAGCCACGAAATCGGTTTCACAATTGAGCTCTACCATTGAAGCTACTCTATTGTCAAAATGCAAATAGCTTCCAATAGTCCCTTCACTCGCAACCTTCCCGGCACGCTTAGCAGCCTTGGCAGCTCCACTGGCCCGCATCAAGTCAATCGCATTTTCCAGATTCCCTTTGGTCTCAATGAGGGCATTCTTACAGTCCATCATACCTGCACCAGTACGGTCGCGTAGAGTTTTAACATCTTTAGCTGAAATTGACATCGCTTAACCAATCATCCTTTTAAATTCAGTCACTTTACAAAGAAGAGGTGAAGCAGCAGACTGCTCACACCTCTCAAGCTCCCTTGCGGGAGAGAAATATAATAATCCCTATATTCTTTTAGCTCTTCAGGATTCCGAAGTATTTTCTCTTTCTTCCTTCGATTCGATGATTTCAGAAGTCTCAGAAATAGAGTCGCTTGCAACAGGAACAGCTTCTGCTTTGACGGGCCGATGAATGACCTTACGCCTAGGTGACCCAACACCAGTTGGCCGATTTTGAGCCTCAGTTACTTCACCAGTTTCTGTAGAATAAGTAGTTGCCTGTGCTTCAAGTACCTGACGTTTCTGTTCCTCAGGAACCAGAGCACTTGCTTCCCGTATCACTTGCGAAATAGAACTGCTTATTAGACCAACCGACCGAATAGCATCATCGTTACCTGGTATTGGATAATCGATCAGCTCAGGATCAGCATTCGTATCTATTACTCCAATGATGGGAACTCCCAAAGCGTTTGCTTCCCTGATGGCCGTCGACTCTCTCTTTGCATCGACCACAAAAAGTGCCCCCGGCAGGCGGGACATATCTTTAACTCCAGAAAGGTATTTATCAAGCTTTGTACGCTCTCTGTCGAGTAGAAGCCTTTCTTTCTTGGTGTAGAACTCAAAAGCACTCTCTTCTTGTCCTCGCTCCAGCTCTTTCAATCTCCGAATTTGTTTCCGAATGGTCTGAAAGTTGGTTAACATACCTCCCAGCCATCTTTCGGTGATATAAAAAGCACCACAAGATTTAGCTTCCTGTTCCACCACGGTTTTGAGTGATTTTTTAGTACAGACAAAAAGGATCCGCTCGCCTGACATCACAATGCGCCGAACTGCTTCCTGAGCAATTGCCAACCTGTCTAAAGTTTTACGCAAATCAATTATGTGAATTCCGTTACGTTTGGAGAAGATAAACCTCTTCATTTTCGGATTCCATCGACGAGTTTGATGACCGAACTGGACACCAGCCAAAACTCCAGAGGCATTCGTGTGCACATCTGGGGAGAAAGCGACGGTGAACGACTACACCTGGAGAATGTAAAATTTTTAAAACAACAAAGTTTATTTCAGGAAGCATGTATGGAACAGTTGGATTTTAAACCACC
>DUCW01000203.1 GCA_012959595.1 Gemmatimonadota bacterium | reverse complement strand
CTTGATGTATAAATAACTTCACCGATGGTCCCGGAGTTTCTAACACAGGCCGAAAATAGTTTTTTGACTACTGATGAACGGCAAACTCGAAAAACATTCCTCGGGTCTCATGGCCTGAAAAATCACACACGGCAGTGTACTTGCCAGCGGGTAGGTTGAGCTCTACGGTCCGCACTTCGTATGGACTGAGACGACCTTCCGTCTCCCATACGTTTTCCTCGGTATCCTTTGCAACAAAGATCAGGTTGTGTTCCTCAACCCCTTCACTGGCTAAACGAAGGGTGAGGTCTCCGGCAGGTAAGATATCTGGCATGCCGATATAAAAATCTGCGAGTGTGATCTCTATAGTATCTGGTATGTTGGCATCTGCGGATAATTCCTGTTGAGCAGGGGGTTCGTCACCTGCCGAATTTTGCTCTGAATCACAGGAGCCTATGATCAATGCACAAAGGCCGAGCCTGCAGAGCAGACCCAGCCTTATGCGATCAATCATTCTATCTTTCTTAGCCATCGAAAATTATGGAAGAGTCAGTGCCACCAGCCCTCCGACCTGATTGATGACTAGGTGTTGGACACCTTCGTGCATATAAGTCATCATGCCATAGCGAATACTCCCAGGAACTTCGACTTCACCTAAGATGTCTCCGGTGGCTTTGTTTCTCGCACGGACGTACGGGGTTCCATCGCTACCATTGGCCGAGTGTATCAGGATATCTGGAGTAGCCAACATTGCGGCTTGGCGTCCCGATCCAGTCTTAGGAATATCAAGCCCTTGAAGGTCCGGATGATTCAGGACTCTGTCTGGGGTATCACCAACGGGTTTCGACCATAGGTGGTCGCCGGTGTTCATATCGATAGCTGTGATTTTGCTGTAAGGTGGCTTAAAGATCTGCAGTCCTCGCACATTAACTCTATTACCGTCTCCCACTGCAAAATCATTGAGAGTGGTACCAGTAGGGACGACATTGGGATGCTCAGCTTCTCTCTCAGCTCCGGTGATCATAACTCTTGATGAACATCCTTTTTGAGAAGTGATGTACATAATGCCAGTGGTAGGATCAGCTACTGGAGTACCGTCGATGTTGGTTCCACCCACGTCTCCGGGGCACCAGAGTGACGCTTTCATGCCGAGGTCGTTATCTCGGTGCAGTGGTGGATTAAAGAACGGTCCCCATACGTAATCTTCTAACACTTCTAGTGCTTCAGCCCTAAGTTCAGGGGTGAAATCGATCAGTTCTTCCTCCGGAAGTCCTTGCATATCGTAGGCAGCTGGGCGCGTAGGATGAGGTTGAGTGGCGGCCAGTTGTTCGCCCGGAATCAAACCTTCTGGAACGGGTTTTTCTTCAATGGGCCAGATTGGGTCACCTGTTTCTCTATTAAACGTATAAGCGAATCCTTGCTTGGTCGCTTGTACGACTATAGGCACTTCTTTACCGTCCACAGTTACGTCCATGAGGACTGGAGCGGTGGATGTGTCATAGTTCCAGATGTCGTGGTGAACCAGTTGATAATGCCACTTCCGTTCACCGGTTTTAACGTCCAGAGCGATCAAGCTGGTACTGAATAGGTTGTCACCAGGTCGGAACCCTCCGAAAAAATCCTGTGTGGCTCCATTCGTCGGGACGTAAACAAGTCCGAGCTCAGGGTCAGCGGAGAGGGGTGCCCAGGAGGAGATGTCCCCAGTCCAGGACCAGGCATCGTTCTCCCAGGTCTCATGACCGAATTCTCCAGGACCTGGAAGAACATCAAATTTCCAAAGGTGCTCTCCAGTCCGAACGTCGTAGGCCAAAATATCGCCAGGAACATTCTCTTGCCGCGATTGGTTGTATCCCTGCTCAGCTGAATTTCCGACTATGATGACATCATTCACAACAATCGCTGGGGAGGAGCTGGTGATGTAGCCTGTTTCCAGAGGAATGCCTTCGTACACGTCGTACTCATGCCCGAGATCTGCTAAGAGATCAACCGATCCAGTCTCGGGAAGCTCCCGTTAATCACGCCTGTCGGCGTGAAACACCCATGTAGGGTGGGTGATTCTCCTCGCATAGCGAGAGGAAGTAAGGGTGGAATTTAGGGTTTAGGGTTTAGGGTTT
>DUCW01000202.1 GCA_012959595.1 Gemmatimonadota bacterium | reverse complement strand
CATTCGTGACATGACTAAGGATGCCATTGCCCAACATTCGCTCACCATTATGATTTCTCTGCTTGGTGGTATGGATATTCATGCCGAAAGGCAGCGAAGCCATGTCTGGGGAAGGACTAGGACCGACGTTGTGAGAGATAAATATCTTGATGTCGAGTTTCAAGATTTGACGTTATTCGTTGTGGGGTTGGGTAGTATCGGTACTGAGGTGGCCAGACTAGCCAACGCTTTGGGAATGAGGGTCATCGCGACTAGAAATAGTAGTCGTTCTGGGCCGGATTTTGTTGATTATGTTGGGTTATCCGATGAGATGTATGAACTAGCGACAAAAGCGGATATTGTTTTTGCTGCAGTTCCACCGACAGCTGCTACACGCGGTTTATTTGATATGAGATTTTTTGATGCCATGAAAGAGTCTGCTTATTTCTTGAGTATTGCCCGTCTTGGAGTTATCAATTGGGAAGACCTTAAGAAGGCCCTTAAGGCCGAAAAGATCGCTGGTTTTGGAACGGACGATCTTCCGCAAGATGATTTTGAATTGTGGGACCTTCCTCGTGTCATTATGACTCCACACGTTTCGGATTATTCGCCTCGCTATCGAGACAATCAGTATGTTTTCTATCGTGAGAACTTGAGACGCTACATGGCTGGCGAACCGTTACTGAATTTGATTGATATCAATCGCGGCTATTAGAAATTAAAAAATCATGCTTAGATTGTTAGCAAGGCTCCGACAGAAGTGAAATCGATCGGTCATTAAGACAGAATAAAAGAGGATTAGATATGTCAAGGCACGCAGCACTTAACAAATTTGGTCGGTCTGGGAATCCAGCACTTTCTGCAGGGTTTGGTGGTACTCAGGCCGCTTATGGCAATTCCTTTGCCATGGCAGAACGAATGACTCTTGCTGGAACAGTTGGTAAGACAATGGTTCTTCTCGGGTGTTGTGTCACTGCAGCTTTCTACGGATGGAACAATACCGCATTAGTATTTCCTGCGGCGATTGCAGGACTGATTGTGGCAGCTGTGACTATTGCTAAAAAGCAATGGGCGGGTACAACGGCCCCGCTTTATGCTGGCCTGCAGGGTGTACTTTTGGGAGGAATTACGGCCACTTATGAGGCTCAATTTCCTGGAATTGGAGTACAGGCTATCGGTCTAACATTCGGGATTCTGTTCGCTCTGTTGGTTTGTTACATGAGTGGAATGATCAAACCGACCGAGAACTTTAAGCTGATGATTGCTTCTGCTACCGGAGGGATTTTTCTACTGTATATGGCAAGTTTTGTTCTTGGATTCTTTGACATAAATATAGGTTTTATTCACTCTGGCGGTCTTCTTGGGATTGGCTTTTCTATGTTCGTGGTTGGCATCGCCGCACTTAATTTGGTGCTCGATTTCGATTTTATTGAAGAGGGCGTTGAGGCTGGTTTGCCGAAGCATATGGAGTGGTTCGGAGCTTTTTCTTTGATGGTCACTCTTGTGTGGCTGTATCTCGAAATCTTAAGGCTTCTGTCCAAATTACGCAGTCGATAGCATTTCCGGGCGAGGAAGCTTGATCCTAAAAGAGCCAGTTCCAGATTTGTCCTAATAGATACCAAATGAGGATGAATACGAACAAAATCCAGAAACAACCAGGCAGGAAGCACCCACAGCATCCAGGTCGACCTTGTACGTATTTGACCAATACTTCCGGATCAGCGGGTTCCTCCCACTGATCCGTGTACTCCCAGCCGCAAAACCTACAGTTTTCTTGGGAACCTTCGACGTGTCTCCCACAGTTATAGCAATAGGGCATTTCGGCAATCGCTCATGTAGTAGTTGGCAACAGAATCAGGCACTATTGGTTGTCGATAGAGAGATTGACCAGGTCACGAAATCTTTCCCAAGGGTTACCTCTCTCCCTTCCAGCTCCAGGAGTTTGTGTGAAGACTAAGGCTATGGTTTCACGTTGGGGATCCACCCAGGCTCTTGTGCCATCGGATCCGGAATGTCCGTAAACTCCATTTTCGATACGGAATCCATACCCATAGCTGTCAGTTTCTCCGGCACTTATTTTTGGGCTGGTCAGCAATTCTACGCTTTCTTTAGTCAGGATGTCGGACCCA
>DUCW01000201.1 GCA_012959595.1 Gemmatimonadota bacterium | reverse complement strand
AATAGGGGAGATTGTTAGTGCTCGCCCATTAGATCGCCGGCTTTTGTTTGAGGAAGCAGCAGGAATTGGAAAATACAAAGATCGCCGTCGAGGGGCCTTGAGAAGGCTCGAACAGACTGACCAAGACTTGATGAGATTAGAGGATGTCATCGGGGAAGTTGAAACCAAAGTGCGTAGTTTGAGTCGACAAAAAGGCAAGGCTGAGCGTTATAAGAATTTGAGGGATCGCAGACTGGTGGTTGAAGTGAACGTGGTCAGAGATGAGATATCACAGTTACAGGTGAGACTTCAAAAACTCGATACTGCTCTCGATGGTGAGGGTAACACAGCCCAGGATGCTATCTCTGGTTTGAGCGTGGCAGAAGCCGTTTATGAAAAACTCAAGTTGGAAGAGGTGAGTGTAGAGCGTGATGCTCAGGATGCCGAAAATAATGTAGAGAAAGCGAGACTGAAACTTGCGAAATGGGAGCGTGATCTTGCTGTTGCTGAAGAACGTCGCAACTACGGAGAGAGAAGGCTAACTCAAATTGGGACTGCGAGGACCGATCAGGTGAGCAGGATGGAAATGTTGGTCTCCGATAAAAGTAAATTCGAAGTAAATCTCAGTAAACAGAGTAAAAATTTGGTGGGCCTGAGGAGTGAACTAGAAATAGAAAATCAACTTGCAGTAGAACTGAAAACTAAAGTGGAAGACCTTAGTGGGAAGGTACAAGGAACTGACGAGCAGGAACTAAATCTTGCAAGAAAGTTAGCCTTGCTGACTGGAGACTTGGAATCTACTAAGGGTCAATTAATTGAATTTGACCGGGCCACTGTTGAAGTTTCTAAAGACCTAGTGGGTGCAGCCGAGGCGTTAACTGAAATAGTGTCCCAAGGAGATTTGTTTGAAAATAGAGTTGCTCCTTTGGAGGACGCTTTAAAGCTAGCGGAGGAACAATTGAGGATAGTGGAGGCTGAACTTTCCGATTGCAAATTGTCACTGCAGTCCTCAAGGCAAAGATATCTGGATGCTGTTAGTTCGGCAGGTGCAGTGAAGGCGAAATTTCTTGCTTTGGAAGAGATAGACCAAAAGAAAGAAGGAATTGACGATGCTGTAAGAGCCTGCCTGGATTTGAGAGATCATGGAATCCTGGGGTTGATTACGGATTTCATGGAAATTGCACCTGAGATGGATAGAGCCATAGAGTCTTATTTGGGTGCTTTCTGTCAAGCTGTTGTAGTAAAGGATCAGAAAAGTGTGGAAACAATCTCGCGATGGTTCGTGAATGAATGGAAAGGGGGCGGAGGATTGATTTTGTTACCCTGTGATCGAGAGCCTCAGGTGTCCGAGGGATCTTTGCTCCAAGCAATATCCACAAAGGGAGATGGGGCAAAATGGGCAAAAGCTTTGATTGGATCAGCAGATATTTTGGATGTGGAAGATCCACAGCTTGGGCCCAACAGGACTACTGTATCAGTAGATGGAGTGGTGATCGACCCCAGTGGATTTGTCAGAATCGGAAGCCTGTCAGGTGATCAAGGAATTCTTGGACGCAAGAACAAGATTTCTCAATTAAGAAATACCCTAGAATCCAAGGAAACGATTGTTTCTAATACAGATACTGTGGTCATAGAAGGAGAGAAATCTTTAGAAGACCTAGAAAAAGTTCTTGAGATCAAACGAAATCTTGTGGCCGAGGCACGGGATACGTTACGTCGAACTAATTCAGAAATTCAAAATCAAACCACTCTACATTCGACGGTGGATTCCCATCATGAAGAACTCGTTAGGCGGTTAGAAGGGACTAAAGTAGCAAAAACAAAGGCGGCTGAACGAGTAATTGAGTTGGAATGTCTAAAAGAAGACTTGGAGTTGCAGAAAACTAGTATTGCTAAGGCTAGAGATTATTTGGTGAAAGATCTAGAGAGCTTCCAGGGTGATTGGGAGAGACACAGATCTAAAGGAAATCAACTTGAAGTGACAGTCGTTAGGAATGAGGTAGAAATTCGAGGACTAGAAGAAAAATTAAGAAATTTGAAGAGAGAAGAGAGAGAGGAAGTAGAAAGATTAGAAAATCTTTTGTCAGAGGAAACTGCTTTGCAGGAAGAAGTGGCAAGTGTATTAAGACTCAAGGAAGAAGGGGCGGTAGTAATGGAACT
>DUCW01000200.1 GCA_012959595.1 Gemmatimonadota bacterium | reverse complement strand
GGCCCCACAGGGGAATGAAGAGCCTCAGAAAGATCGCCTGCAAGGCGATGGCGATGAGCACATTCATGAAAACCAGATCCATCCCGGAGTGCCAGTCTTCATCCGTCAAGTCTAACAGTGGCCCTTTAGGTGGATGCCCTGTGCTGTTAACCACACCATCAACCCGTCCATAGTGATCCATACATGATTTTACAGCAGCTTCGATGTCCGTTTCCGAAGTCACGGATCCTGTCAATCCGACACAATCCAATTCAGTCGCAAGTTGCTGGGCCCCACCAGAGTCAGATAGCAGAACCAACTGATAGTCGTTGCTTCGAAGAGTCCTTGCCACCGCAGCACCCATTCCTCTGCCAGCTCCTGTAACAATAGCCACTCGCTGTGTCATATTCATATATATCGTCCTTATTCCATAAACATTTCTATCACACTGTTTAGATTTCTATTTCAACATATATTGTGGTTTTAAACCACTAATAACATCCAAGACAGCTTGCACAGATAACGCACTCATGGCCTCCCTCGCTTCCCTGGTCGCACTGCCTATATGCGGTGTCAAAGTCACTCTGGGATCGAGTCTCAACTCCACTGGTATATTCGCTGGGTTTTCGAAAACATCCAATCCAACTCCTCCAATCAAGTCTTCCCTGAGAGCTAACACCAAATCACTTTCTTTGATGATTCCACCCCTTCCAACATTCACAAGGATAGAACTTTTTTTCATCAGTTCAAAGGTTTCAAAGTTAAATGAGTGTCTATTCTGATCATTTAATGGACATGTGATTACCAGAATGTCCGAGTCGGTAATTAAGCTCTGGAAATCTACGTAACGAATACCCAACTGCACCTCTATTCCAGATTTGAGTTTTCTCCGATTATGGTAAATCATCTCCATACCGAATCCGCTGACAATTCTGGCCATGGCCTGACCGATTCGGCCGCAACCTAATATTCCAAAGGTTTTGCCACGAAGTTCCGTTCCCAAGAGAAGATCGACTTCCCATCCTTTGAATCCTCCGCTTTCTATGAGTTGGCATCCCTCCACCACTTTCCTAGCAGTCATCATGACCAGAGCCACACCCAGTTCAGCACACGAAAGTGTCAAAACATCAGGTGTGTTGGTAACCATTACCTGTTTTTCGCGGGCGTATTTTACATCGATGTTGTCATAGCCTACTCCGAAATTCGAAAGAATCTTGAGCTTGGGAGCCGAATCGATTAACTCCTTATCCACTCGCAGGTTAGTCATGACTATTGCAGCACAAGCATCCCTCACAATGTCATTGAATTCCTCTTGATCCATGACTTTCTTGTCCGAATAAATCACTTCATAATTATCAGGAAATCGTACTTGTTGATCTCCTATCAATGGACCCGTTATCACTATAGTTCCGTCTGAATTTTCATCCACTGACCGTCTTCTCCTCGCTAGACTATAGTCGATGTCCTAAAAGTGACTGTGTCAATTGGCAGTTTCGGGCTCGCTGTCTTGAGACAAAGAGGTCCAGATCCAAGGGAGTCTTCTAACAGCTATATCTGACAAGAACAAGATTAGAGCACAAAACAAAAACCAATTCCACAACGGAAGGGCTACAGAAGTTTCCTCTCCATAATCAAAAAATATTTCTTCTTCTTCTGGGAGGAATTTTCCTCCCGTTATATCGCTCAACGAACTAAGGAACTGCACATTAGCGGGATACCTCTTGTACTCGTCCCGATACGTATAATGAAAACTCTTTTCTTCGCTTCCAGATTCATTGGTATTCAATTGGAATAAATACGCAGAATCTACCGAACTCGTAACTGGATAACTCGCACTATAGATACCGAATTCTGCTTGGATAAGATCTAATGCTATCTCTTCCGATCCTGGACTGGTCACACTGCTGGAATTCAACATTCCGTCCAAACCAACTTCACTGACTGTAACTATGGCTTCGTCACCTTGACGCTGTACTTCAAGATTGAGGCCAGGCTCATCTCCCCGCCTCATAGTCTCTCTCACCAATTGAGTCCAGAATTTCCCGTATCCATCCCAATTTAACCAATTGACGGCCCATCGATTTTTGACGTCTGAGGTAAAGGCCACAGTCCGGCCTAAACCATAGTGCCATCTTGCCAAAATAGGTGTACCGTCCTCAACTTCAATTAAC
>DUCW01000199.1 GCA_012959595.1 Gemmatimonadota bacterium | reverse complement strand
CTTTTCTTGCTCCACCGTGACGTTTCTCCATGACGGCAGTGTCTTGAGGACAATCTAAACTCAGTGTAGCCAATGATTGGTCCTTACTTAGTTCTGAGTATGACTTCTCATCGTCTGTGCCGACCCAAATGCTGGATTCGACGTCTCCTGGTTCTCCAGCTGCAAATCCGTATACTCTCAAGAATTCAATAACATCCGCTACCCGGTCACCAGTATGGACGAAAACCATCAGGTGACGAGATACATCACTTAAGTGTTGGCTGAGTAGAGATAGAAGCACGTTCTCTCGATCGGCGGCGACCAAGTAATGAATGTTGTGGTGATGGTCTCCGCTGGAAGCCACTTGTTTTTGAGTGCCAGGTATTTCTAGGCATTTGGGAACGTATTGGGCGACCATTTGCTTTACTGAATCGGTGACGGGAAGGCTGAAAATGACTTTCTGGGTTGTATTTCCGATATACCCCAGGAGTTCTTTTGCTGCATCAAGATCTGAAGTCACCTCGAGGCTGTTCGCTCCGTCGACAACTATAGAACCGATATTCTGGGTTGTGAGTCGAGCACCATTGATAGCTGAGAGTAGATCATGGGGAGTTCCAAAGAGTATATCAGAAGATTCTGGAGAGGCCCAATTTCCTCCTAGTGCACTAACAGAGTGGCCGGTCGAGATTGAAAGTCGACTTACGGATTTGGCTAGTCTGGAGGAAGCATTCCGTGTGGGAGTCAATATTATTGCTCCCGGACTACCAATTCCTGGGTCTATTTTCTCGAGTAGTGGGGCTGCGTAGGCGATCAGAGTGCCTGATCCAGGACCTGACTCTACAAGAAGATTGTTATTTCTTGCAATTAGCGGAATGATGTCCTGTTGCAGTTCAAATGGGGTAGCTAGTCCTTCCGCGGCCAACGCTTCAGTTAAAGTTGGCGATAGCCCCAAATCTTGAAAGGATTTCATTGAGTGGGATCTCCCGACCCTCTACCGGGTCGGTCTCCTGGTTCGTAAGGAAGTTCTGTCAGAAATTTTTGAATTTCGTAATCTATCCTTGATGTTCTCAATCGATCCGTTGTAGCGGTGACGCTAGTGTACGGTCCGTGCCGATGTAGGCTTAAAATAACGGTGCCTTCGTTGCCTGCGTATGAGATGTTTTCTTCCGATTGGCCTGATCTTTCCAAACCAATGGATTGGGGCAAAAAATCATCTGCCTTTTCAAGAATGTCTGCAGGAGATAGGACAGTTCTTCTTTGATAGTCGGCCATATTCTCTTAAGATTTAGGTTAACTGCTTCCATCACTTGATAGAGTGATGTCTGAACGTTTTAGGAACTTCCGAAGTTCGCAGATATTGGTCGGTCCTTCAAGGCTACCTGCTTCAGTCTTTAGCACGGGAGCATTCATTATTCCGTCATCTTGTGCTTCAAGACCAAGTTTTTGGATTTCTGCAGAATACCGATCAACATCTAAAGTGGCTTTGCATTCACTCCGACTCAGCCCCGAGTTGGAGGCTATGGCAACAAGTATATCGATACGTCCGATATCGAGATGTTGTTGAAAATAGGCCCTGAAGATCTCCTTGTGTACCGATCGTTCGATATTGTTCTTTCTTGCGTATAGGCGAAGTTCATGTGCTTTACGGCTCCAGGGTGGTGAAATTGGGTAGGTGCATTTCAAGTGGGATTGCTTCCCCAATTGCTGAACTTTGTTATTGTAATCAACCCATTCGGGATTGGTGGGATCAATAGGAATGATTGTTGGTGGGCAAATTTCCAAGGGGTGGAGGATCAGATCTTGTTTATCCTCCATTAATTCATCTATCAATTGGTCCATGAGGTATGATCCTGGATCAACATAGTCATAATAGAAGACCAGCTTCCCCCCCTTAATCATAGAACAATCATCCTGTTTCTTCTTTGGTTTCAGCTTTTTGATTAGGTGTCTTAGGGATTGGTCCCTTGACCTCAGGCAGAGTTTGTGAATATTCGGCATATGGAATTTAGCTCTAATATCGCCAACCTGCAGCCGTCTGCTACTATTGCCGTTAGTACTTTGGCGAAACAGCTCCAGTCGGAAGGTCGTGATATAATTGATTTGAGTGCGGGCGAGCCAGACTTTGATACTCCTTCTTGGATTTCAGCTGCTGCTGTTGCAGGCATTGAATCTG
>DUCW01000198.1:1734-2158 GCA_012959595.1 Gemmatimonadota bacterium | reverse complement strand
CGTGGCATAAATCTCC
This sequence comes from Gemmatimonadota bacterium, assembly GCA_012959595.1. Classification (GTDB taxonomy): domain Bacteria; phylum Gemmatimonadota; class Gemmatimonadetes; order Longimicrobiales; family Gaopeijiaceae. Next base: position 2,142 of record DUCW01000198.1, on the reverse strand, counting down.
ATTGTCGGAATGCGCTGATATCGAATTGGCCCTGCCTGCTGAACTAGACTCATTTACAAAACCCTATGATGTATATCATCCCACCGGATCCCTAAGAATGGGAACGACCCCCTCTAATTCGGTAGTTGACGGGAATCTGAAATTGTGGTCGGCAGACAATTGCTACATTACATCGACGGCAGTTTTTCCATCTTCAGGTAGTGCCAACCCGGGCATGACCCATTTGGCACTGACAGCGCGTTTGGCCAAACACATATGTTGTAAGTTAGGCGGCGATTGCTAACATTTTGTATCAAGTTGATGATCTTTTATGGAATAGCGATTTGTCTTTTGAAACTACCACACAGGTTGCGCTGCCTACTGTACTTTAAACCGATTACTGGAAACAACACAGCTCTAATAAATTCC
>DUCW01000198.1:1031-1723 GCA_012959595.1 Gemmatimonadota bacterium | reverse complement strand
GACCTAGTACTCATTGCCTCTAATAGCATCGCGGTAGTGTGACAGCATGGGGAATCTACTAAACATCAGATCCCGACGAAAGCGTTCTTCGATTAGAAGTTACTATTCGTTTGCGCAAGGGCCTGTGCAAGTGCCGATTTTACTTATCTACGGTTAGTGAGTATCGTTTCTGCGAATTTTCCACCGAACGGGATCTAAGCACCAAAATGAAATGGCTACAGAGGATACAACTTCTAGGAAATAGTAAGTGAAGCAGTATTGGTTTGCGAATATAGTCCTCTTTGTCAGTTCAATTTTGGTATCACTTGTTGTTGCAGAAGTCGCCTCTAGATGGCTTATCCCGGTAACCTTCACCAACGAATTTGTAGACTTAGAAACGGGGCAGAAGGTGGAACCTTACAGAGCCGGGGAATTTCGACTTACCCCAAACCTAAATATGCGACATGTTACTATGGAATTTGATGCGACGATGAGACTGACACCTCTAGGTACGCGTGGCCCAGAAATCACTCTTCCACCTGAGGTCATTTTTATCGGCGATTCCTTCACCTTCGGGTGGGGTATTGCAGACGGGGAAACCTTCGTGGACCAATTTTGCAAAAAGGCTCTTCTTAGCTGTGTCAATCTTGGAATGCCTGGCACAGGCACCAGGGTCCATCTAGACATATTGAACCACTATATGGAGGCTGAAG
>DUCW01000198.1:0-1007 GCA_012959595.1 Gemmatimonadota bacterium | reverse complement strand
ACGTCGCACTTCTCATCAGGGAATGATCTGTTGGACAATCTACGAGAGGCTCGTGTGAATCAAGGGGAGACGACCAGTACAAACTTGAGAACCACGGAGCGTGTTTTGAAATTACGTAGATATCTATTCGAATCCAACCTATTTCGTTTTGTCTATCATCGTCTAGCCCCGATGTTTCGCGCCAGATTCGCCAGCGCGCCAGCACCAGAAAGGTTGCAACGAGCACTTGATTTAACCCGCATCGAATTCGCGCGCTTCCAATCTCTTGGTGAGAAATTCGAATTTACTCCTCGGGTCATGTTGATCCATCCAATCCAGGATCTGATCAATGGAACTTGGAAAGAAACTGAGAATGCCATTGAAGACATTCTACCAACCATGCCACTATTGAAAACCGCAGACATTTTCCTTGCAACCGACGTTGAAAAGAACTATTTCACACGGGACGCTCACTTTCAACCGGAAGGCGCCAGCCTGATAAGTGATATTCTGGCCCAGAGCCATCAAAAAGTACCACCAAATTAACAAACACTTCTCAAATACAACGATCCAAACTGTTCCTCGATCAAACTAACTTCCTGTCTCGTTAAACGATGGAACACATCTCAAAGATGCAGTCTCATCGAGTCGGCAAAGGCCAATAATCTTGAACCCTATGGGTATTTATTGACAGTGCTTAAACAGCTACCTTATACCGAACCGGTTGAGCAGATGGAAATGCTCTTGCCCTGGAATATTGAGCTACCAAAGCGGTAATCAGCACAGCATATAGGTATGCGGAGAAATTGGCGCTTACCTTTCAGGCATGATCTAAAATTTATTTAACCCTGTAGTCATTCTGTTTCTTTTCTAATTCTCTTATCGATAAACTCTCTTGAAGGAGCATACCAATGCTCTAGGTATGAAAGATCTTCATGGACATGGAATCTCTGAATAAACCCCTTTGGGTAAGGGTTTAAATCTAATTTAGAAAATGAATACAGAAGTACATTCTCATGACTGATTGG
>DUCW01000197.1 GCA_012959595.1 Gemmatimonadota bacterium | reverse complement strand
ACTGGCGTTCTTATACCCTCATCGGAGAAGTCAACGATGGCAACTCCTATCATGCATTTTCTGGAGTGGCCGGACACGCTGGGCTTTTCTCTAACGCAGTTAATCTGAAGTCTCTTCTAAATCTTCTAATTCACAGAGGAGTCCACGATGGAAAACGTTATCTGGAAAGTGAAACGGTGGAGCTATTTTGGAATTCTCATGAAAAACCTCTGGGTTGGCAGAAATCTGAAAACCCAAGTGGAGCAATATTTTCACACAGCGGATTCACGGGAACATTCGTAGCAGGGATTCCCAAGGAAAAACTAGCCGTTGTACTTCTTACTAACCGGCAAAACAACGGATTGAAAACAGACGGCTATTATGAAGATATGACACTGCTGGAACAGGAATTGCTTCAGACATTAACCTCTGGATTTTCAACACCTACTGAGTGCAACTAGTTGGCACCTAGAAAAAAAATGGAAACTTTTTAGTTTCTAACACTGAGAAATGTATCAAAGTGACTTTTACTGATCTTGGAGGAACATCCTATGCTACCGATCAGTTACTGTCGGTCCTATGACAGGTCCCCGTCTGACCCGTCATCCTTAACACCTAACTCATCCCGATAGATCCTTGCCCGCACTAGAACTTATTTACCCAGTAATTCTCTTGACTTCTATGGTTCAGTCACTTTTTGGTGTAGGCGTTTTGTTATTAGGCACTCCCTGGATGCTTATGTTGGGAATGAGCTTCTCGGCTACCCTTCAATTACTACTGCCAATTTCTCTGACAATCAGCTTGTTGCAACTGAGCAAGTGTTATCACTATGTCGACCGTACGATCCTTCGTAGAATTGTGATCTTCACATTACCTGCGATCGGAGTAGCACTCTGGGCGTCCACCCACTGGTCCCCACCCCTGGAAGTATTTGTAGCCCTCGTGGTACTCACATTTTCTCTGCAAGACCGACTGGGCTTCATTAGATCGATACTGGATCGGTTACTCGAATTTCAGCGCACCTATATGACTGTCATGGGCCTCGTCCACGGGGCATCTAATCTGGGTGGCTCTATGTTGACAGCATTCGCCTTTGGAAAAGGACTGGATCGTTACGTATCTAGGGCTACGATAGTGGCTGGTTACTCCTTATTTGCCATTGTTCAGCTTATAACTCTGTATTTAGCAGGCGAAGAGTGGCAAATAGACTTCGATGCAGGAGCGAGCCTCATGGTTTCTGGAGCCATCACTTTTTGGTTTACCGAACGTTACGTATTTCCCAGATTTGATGCTAAAAAATACCGAACTGGCTTAGAAGTGCTGCTCATCACGACGGGTGTGCTACTCTTGCTCAACAGCTTTTAGATGAGACTGGACAACAGTTTGGAGTAAGGAAATCTATCCTCTTTAAAGGAATACAGGTTGAAATTGGCACCAGAACCTCAGATTCCATATTATCCAATTACAAAGGTGAATAGACCTTTGCAACTTTTTGGGGGAGAAGGAGGGGTCGGTGGATATCTCAAGAAGAGACTTACTTAAACTCTCAGCTATTGTTGGAGGGTCTGGTCTGGTCAGCAAATGGGGATTTGACCTAAAACCAGCTTACGCAGCTTCACAACAACTCAAGATTTCGAATGCCAAGGAATTCAAAACGGTTTGTCCCTATTGTGCCGTAGGATGCGGTGCCATTGCCTACGTCCATGGATCTGGAGGTCTCAATACCGTTAATTCGATCACCCATATCGAAGGCGACCCAGACAGCCCAGTAAATGGGGGGACTCTATGCCCCAAAGGGGCGGCTCAAATGCAACTTGCCCAAAGTCCTCGGCTGGAAGAAAGTCCACTCTATCGCCCTGCAGGATCTTCCGAATGGGAAAAAGTTGATTGGGATTGGGCAATGAACTGGTTCGCGAGGAAATTTAAAGACTCAAGGGATGCAACGTTCGTAGAGAAAGATACAGAAGGCCGTACAGTGAATCGATGTGAAGGGATAGGATGGGTGGGGAGCGCTACCGTTGCGAATGAAGACGCTTACCTGATAACCAAGACAATGAGATCCTTGGGATTAGTCTATGTAGACCATCAAGCACGAATATGACACAGCCCCACAGTGGCCAGTTTGGCCGCAACGTTTGGTCGAGGAGCAATGACCAACCATTGGAAAGACATCAAAAACTCTG
>DUCW01000196.1:3502-13115 GCA_012959595.1 Gemmatimonadota bacterium | reverse complement strand
GTCCAACTGAAGCAAATCCGGAAGGGGGTATAATAACTTTTGAAGCTCCGATTCATGCTTCTAATGTGATGTTACTTGATCCCACTGAGGATAAGCCTACTAGGATTCGTATCAGGGTTGGAGAAGATGGTCGCAAAGAAAGAATTTCAGTCAGGACAGGCAACCCAATTCCGAAACTATAATCGGGGTTTGGAGATTAATAATGGAATCTAGATTACTGAAACACTATAAGGTGTATGCCCGCCCTCAGTTGGCGGAAAAATTTGATTGGAATAATCCCAATCAGATTCCTAAAATTGAAAAAGTGGTAATGAATGTGGGGATCAGTGAGGCTGCGAAGAATGCGAAACTTTTGACGGCCGTTGTGGAAGAACTGGGTGTTATAACTGGTCAAAAGGCAATGGTGACTAAGGCTCGCAAGTCTATTGCCAATTTCCACCTTCGTGAGGGGATGCCGATTGGAGCAACCGTTACTCTTAGAAGGAGTAGGATGTACGAATTTCTAGATCGTTTGGTCAGCGTGGCTATACCGCGTATTCGTGATTTCAGAGGTCTGACTACACGTTCTTTTGATGGGAGAGGGAACTTCACAATGGGGATAAAAGAACAAATTATTTTTCCAGAGATAGATTTCGACAAAGTTGGTCAAATCCACGGAATGAATATCACTGTTGTGACTACTGCCAATACAGATGAAGAAGCACTTGCTTTGCTACGTGAAATGGGTTTTCCCTTTAGAGGGGAGATTCCAGTTCAGATAGGGCAAACTGTAAACTAAGGGGATGGAATGGCCAGAAAGGCTCTGATTGAAAGGAATAACGGCCGCCAGAAGTATGCTGGGCGGCATCGTAATCGATGTCAGCGTTGCGGACGTCCGCGAGCTTTCATTAGAAAATTTGGATTATGTAGGATTTGTTTCCGGCAAAAGGCACTGCAGGGAGAGATTCCTGGTGTTAGAAAAGCCAGTTGGTAAAGGAAAGATAGAGATATGATGACCGACCCTGTGGCTGATATGCTCACCAGGATCCGCAATGCTGGAAAAGCGGGGCACAAGTGGGTTGATATACCAGTCTCTAAATTAAAAAAAGAAGTAGCTCAGTTGTTGAAAGAAAGTTTTTTCGTTTACGACTTTAAGGTTCTGAATGATGGAAGATTTGGAGTTCTACGTGTGTATCTTAAATACCATGAAGGAAATCCAGTGATTCGACATTTGGAGAGAGTTTCTAAGCCTGGTCAACGTCGTTACGTCGAGGCTCAGCAGATTCCCAGAGTCCGGAACGGGTTGGGACTGATAATCTTGTCGACTTCCAAAGGTTTGATGTCTGATAGGTCTGCGAGGAGAGAAGGTGTGGGTGGTGAAATGATGGCGATGGTTTGGTGAGGATCTAAGAAAGAAGATAAAGGACAGCGATAATGTCTCGGATTGGAAAACAGCCCATTGAAATTCCTGCTGGAGTGGACGTGGTATTGCAAGAAAACGGAATTTCAGTAAAAGGGCCCAAAGGCGAGTTAAAATTGGACATTAACCCAGAGATAAGGGTTGGTGTCGATGAAGGTGTGGTTAACGTCAGTAGGTCATCTGATGAAGCGAATCATAGAGCCCTTCACGGTCTAACCAGATCCCTGATAGCGAATATGGTTGAGGGTGTAGACAAGGGTTTTCAGAAAACTCTTCAAATTGAAGGCATTGGATATCGTGCTGAGAAAAAAGGATCTGATTTGCTACTAAACTTGGGGTTTTCCCATACTATTGACTATCCTGCTCCAGAGGGCGTCGACATAGAAGTGCCGAATCCGACCACTATAGTAATTGGTGGTGCGGACAAACAGGCCGTTGGACAAACTGCAGCTGAAATCCGGGCTTTTCGACCACCAGAGCCCTACAAGGGTAAAGGTATCAGGTATCAGGGGGAGCACATACGTAGAAAAGCTGGTAAGACGGCTGGGGCTTAGAGGAACGATTAAGAATTATGACTAAAAATGGTATAAATAAAAACAGAACAGGCAGGAGACTGAAGAGGCATTCTCGAATCAGAAAGAAGATTTGGGGTACTGCTGAACGTCCACGGCTGGTAGTGTTTCGTTCTCTACGAAATCTAGAGGGGCAAATTGTGAATGACGATATTGGGCACACTTTGGTAGGTTTGTCGACTCTTAGTCAAGCTTTGGAGAACTTTGAGACGGAAGAACAAAATGTGAAACTTGAGCAGGCTCGAGCGGCGGGATTTTTGTTAGCTGAGCGAGCAACCGAGAAGGGTGTGGAAACGGTTGTGTTTGATAGGGGTGGATACAGATACCATGGGAGAGTGATGGCTTTTGCTGAAGGGGCACGCGAGGGAGGATTGAAATTCTAGTGGCTAAAAACAAAAGAGGACGAAGAGGCGACACCAGGGATTCCGAATTCACCGAAAAGGTCATTCATATCAATAGGGTGGCCAAAGTCGTGAAAGGAGGTCGGAGATTTTCTTTTTCAGCATTGGTGTCCGTAGGGGATGAAAGAGGTAGAGTAGGCATTGGGTTGGCGAAAGCCAACGAGGTCTCAGAGGCTATACGTAAAGCCTTTGAGCGAGGTCGTAAAGAGCTGAGAGAGGTGTCCCTACGGAATGGTACTATACCTCACGAAATAGTAGGGAAGTGGGGAGCTGGCCGTGTAGTCTTACGTCCGGCAGCCCCAGGAACGGGTGTGATCGCCGGTGGCCCAGTTAGGTCCGTCCTTGAAGCTGCGGGTGTCAAAGATATTCTAACCAAGAGCTTGGGAAGTAATAATCCCGTTAATGTGGTGAGGGCTACCATGAATGGATTGACTAATCTTGTGACTGTGCAGCAGGCAGCTAGAGAAAGGGGAGTCTCCGTGGAACTTATCCTAGGGGAGGAGGGAGAGCGTGGCTAAGAAATTATCCGTTACTCAAGTGCGAAGTGGTGTGGGGAAAAAATTTAAACACAGACGTACCTTGGAAGCTTTAGGATTTAAGAAGCATCAACAAACCGTTATTCATGATGATAATCCTGCGATCAGAGGTATGGTACGACAGGTGGCACATCTAGTTAGAGTCGAGGAGCTATCCTGATGGCTGAATTACATGAACTCAGGCCATCTCCAGGGTCAGTAAGAAATGGCAAAAGAAAAGGTAGAGGCCCTGGTTCTGGGAATGGAAAAACTGCTGGCAGAGGTGAAAAAGGACAGAACTCACGCAGTGGAGGTGGAGTTCGTCCTGGTTTTGAGGGAGGCCAAATGCCTTTACAGCGACGTATCCCTAAGCGTGGTTTTACTCCTCTCAAAAGGAGAATTTATCAGATAGTGAATTTGGCTGATTTCAGCCGAATTTCTGGTACAGAAGTGGATGGAGAAAGCCTAAAAGCAGCTGGTTTGGTTAGATCAGCAAAAGGATTGGTGAAGATCCTAGGTTTCGGTGATTTGGATCAAGTCTATTCGGTGAAAGCTCATAAATTTAGTGAGTCGGCTGTGAAGAAAATAGAGTCGGCAGGGGGCTCTGTGACTGTAACAGGGAAAAATGCAGAGGATCAGCTAGGTGGCTAATCCTATACCGAATTTATTTCGTGTTCCTGAACTTAAAGAAAAGATTCTTTTCACCCTCTTTATACTTCTGATCTATCGATTTGGTGCTCATATAACGGTTCCAGGTGTGGATGTTGGAATCCTGAGACAGCAATTCGGTGCACTTCAAGGTGGAATCTTGGGGATCTACGACATGTTCGTAGGTGGTGGACTCAGTCGTGCTACCATTTTTGCTTTAGGAATTATGCCGTACATATCGGCGAGCATCATGTTCCAACTTCTAGCTGCTATGTTGCCCACAGTTGAAAAACTCCAGAAGGAAGGTGAAGAGGGAAGAAAAAAATTAACTCAATGGACTAGGTATGTTACAGTACTCTTGGCTGTGATTCAGGGGTTTAGTTACGCAGCGTTTCTTACCAGTACAGGGGCTATTAGAAATCCAGGGGCAGCTTTCAACCTCACTACTACAGTAGCTTTGACTGTAGGCGCCATTTTTGTCATGTGGTTAGGAGAACAAATCACGGAGAGAGGAATAGGTAATGGGATGTCACTCATGATATTCTTCTCTATTATTGAAGGCTTTCCAGCCGCTGTCGCTAGAACATGGGAATCCTTCGTTGCAGATCAGATCCAAATCGGGGCGATTGTGGGTTTGGTGGTCATCCTGGTTGGGATAACGGCAGCAGTTGTGGCAATGACAATGGCATCGAGAAAAATTCCCGTACAGATCCCTCGAAAGGTTGTTGGCCGTGGGAGGATCAGAGAAGGCCAAAAAAGTTTTGTCCCGCTACGTATTAATTCAGCTGGTGTTATGCCAATTATTTTCGCCCAATCTTTTATAGTGGTTCCTGGGACTATCGCCCAGTTTGCTGGAGAGACAGGTGGCTGGTTGGACCTCATTTCCGATCTGTTTCAGCCGGGAACAGTGTATTACATCTGCTATGCTCTTTTGATCATCTTTTTTACTTACTTTTACACTGCAATCATTTTTAATCCAGTCGACCTATCGGAAAATCTCAAAAAACAAGGAGCCTTCATACCTGGCGTGAAGCCTGGGGCCAGGACTGCTGAGTATATTGATAGAGTTCTCACCAGAGTTACACTTCCTGGGTCGACGTATCTGGCATTGGTTGCATTAGTTCCGTTCTGGATTTTTGCCCTCTTTAACATCCAAACCTTCTTTTTTGGAGGCACAGCTTTATTGATTGTGGTCGGTGTTGGATTGGATACAGTCCAGCAAGCGCAACAGCATCTTCTCCTGCGTCATTATGATGGGTTTATGAAAAAGGGCCGAGTCAAGATGCGGGGCCGGTCACAGTACAGTTAATTGGTCTCCAGCTAAGAGCCTAGAATAAAATGTACGTTGTTCTGTTAGGCCCCCCAGGTGTAGGGAAAGGAACTCAAGGTGTCTTCCTGACAACCAGACCAGATTGGACCCGAATTGTAACAGGGGATTTACTCCGGGATTCTGTAGCATCGGATTCAATCTTGGGACTAGAGGCCGAAAAATATATGATTCAAGGACGTTTGGTTCCGGACGAGCTCATTGTAGCTCTGGTAAGGGATCACCTGATAAATCGTCAATCCGATGCCAACTTAGTTTTTGATGGTTTCCCGAGGACAAAACTCCAAGCTTCTGAGCTAACCAAGATGCTAGAGTTGCTTGGAAAGAGTATGGATACTGTAGTTGTATTGGAGGCGGAAGATCAGGCCTTGGTGGAGAGAATAAGTGGTCGTCGGTCCTGTCCTGACTGTAAAGCAATTTACAATATCCACACCTCTCCCCCTGAGAAGTCAGGAGTTTGTGATAATGATGATTCTGTTTTAATCCATCGGACTGATGATGACCCAGAAACGGTGGCTAGTCGCTTAGAGGTATATAGGTCGGAAACAGAACCGGTAATTCGGTATTATGAAGAGATAGGCTCCAGAGTATGTCGGGTCGACGGGAATAAAGATATTTGTGAAGTCAGAACCCGTATTACTCAGGCTTTGGCACTGGAAAAAATATGATCCAGCTAAAGACTGAAAGAGAAATTGAAATGATTGCCCAAGGGGGCTTGATCATCGCGACATTGTTTACGGAGATGAAATCTCTCATCAGTCCAGGAGCTGACACTGCTGGGTTAGATATATTTGCTGAAAAATTTATTAGGTCTCACGAGGGAGCAGCACCAGCTTTCAAGGGTTTGTATGGGTTTCCCGGGAGCATTTGCGTCTCTATAAATGAAGAAGTAGTTCACGGAATTCCTAGAAGAGACAGAGTGCTTGTGGAGGGCGATATACTCTCGATTGATGTCGGGGTCAGACTCAATGATTGGTGTTCGGATTCAGCATGGACCTTCCCAGTGGGAGAAATTGACAGTCAGAGTAGCGAATTGCTTGCCACTACCAAGGAATCACTACACAGAGCAGTGGCGTCGGTCGACAAAAATAACTATATCGGCGATATTGGTGCTGCTGTGATGGATTGTGTGGAAGGAACGAAATACAGTATCATCAAAGATCTGGTAGGACACGGGATAGGTCGTGATGTTCACGAAGAACCTCAAGTGCCTAACATGGGGAAGCCTGGATCTGGGGTTCAGCTTAGGGAAGGGATGGTCCTGGCCATCGAACCGATGCTTTCCTGCGGTTCAGCTGAGATAGTGACAGGTGGTGACGAATGGACGGTTGTTACTCAGGACCGTTCGCGCTCAGCTCATTTTGAACATACTGTGGCACTTACAAGTCAAGGTGTCCGTGTTTTGACCGGAGCCTGATTTGACTGCTTCTATTTTGAAATAATGGTGGATGTCTTGAAGGTGTGTGAGGCTTGCATTATCATTGTAAGCTGTGCACTAAACATAGGAGTGGGTGAGGAGAGATGAAGGTTCGAAGTAGTGTAAAAAGGATTTGTGAGCATTGCAGGATAGTGCGCCGAAAGGGTGTGGTTCGAGTCATATGTAGCAGGAATCCTAAACACAAGCAGAGGCAGGGTTAGGCCTGCACATCTAATTTGTTCTGGCTGTTGTAGTCGGCATTTTTTAACTTATTAAAAAGACGGTGGTATGGCACGGATTGCAGGCATTGATCTTCCAAATGGAAAGCTGGTTAAAGTTGCTTTAACCTACATTTATGGTATTGGATCAAAGAGGGCCGAACTTATCTTGGAAGAGACGGGAGTTGATCCAGAGATTCGAGCAGTTAGTCTCACTGATGCTGACGTGAACAAACTTCGTACGGAGATAGAGAAAAAATATAAGGTAGAGGGAGCTTTAAGAACCGAAGTTTCTATGAACATAAAGCGGTTGATGGACATCGGTTCTTATAGGGGGTTGAGGCATCGTAAGGGCCTTCCGGTACGGGGACAACGAACGCATACTAATGCACGTACTCATAAGGGCCAGCGAAGAGCGGTGGCAGGCCATAAGAAAGCTCCAAAGAAGTAAAACTTAAATTGTTCATTTTTCACGAAACGACCAAATGTGTAGGTGTTGAAGTTTTGAGGATGGTAAAGAGTGGCGACTGACAAGATATCGAAGAAAACAAAGAAGAAAGTGGTAGAGGCAGAGGGAGTAGCCCATATCAAGGCGACTTTCAATAATACCCTAATTACCGTAACGGATAGGATTGGTAATACGGTTGTGTGGGGTAGCTCGGGGAAGGCTGGTTTCAAGGGTTCAAAGAAATCCACCCCTTTCGCAGCTACGATGGCTGCAGAGCAGTGTGGGAAAGAGGCTATGGCACTTGGTGTCAAGAGAGTGAGTATTTTAGTACAAGGACCTGGGTCTGGACGGGAATCTGCTATTTCGGCCTTGGCTTCATCTGGGCTTCAGATCACTTCTAAACAAGACATAACTCCGCTTCCGCATAATGGTTGTCGTCCACCGAAAAAGCGCAGGGTATAGGGTATGGCTCGTTATACTGGACCTGCCCACAAGATCTGTAGACGAGACGGTCGAAGCTGTGGCAAGATAAATTGTCCGTTTGAGAGGAAACCATACCCTCCAGGACAACATGGACAGAGCCAAAACAGACGGAGAAAGCAATCAGATTATGCCGTTCAACTCCGCGAGAAGCAGAGAGTAAAGATGCGTTACGGTTTGCTCGAGAAGCAGTTCCGAAAGGTCTTTGACCACGCCAATAAGGTCTCTGGTGTTACGGGTGAAAATCTGCTTGTCGAACTTGAGTCGAGATTGGATAACGTTGTCTATAGGATGGGTTTTGCACAGACTCGTCGGCAATCAAGACAGTTAGTTAATCATCGGCACTTTGAAGTAAATAGACACGTTGTGAATATACCTAGTTATCGTATTAAACCAGGTGATGAAATTGCTATTAGGACGAAGTCGAAGGAATTGGTAGTAGTGGAAGTATCCTTAGAAGCAGCTCGTACTCGACGACAGCTTCCAGAATGGCTAGTGCTAGACGAAAAGAATCGTATAGGTCGTATGGTGCGTAGTCCAATACGGGCAGACATGGATGCTTCAATAAATGAACAACTTATCGTAGAACTCTACTCGAAGTGATTATGGAGGATTCTTTGGAGATAGATTTGACTGGATTAGTGATTCCGGAACGTATTGAGATTACGAGGGAATCTGATGACGAAAGCCGAGGGGAATTTGTAATTGAACCGCTAGAGCGTGGTTTCGGCCATACTCTAGGGAATTCGGTACGTCGAGTGTTACTGGCATCTCTTAGGGGCTCAGCGGTTTGGGCCTTTCGGATAAATGGGGTGGTGCATGAACATGAGACTATCAAAGGTGTTGTAGAAGATGTACACCAGGTGATACAAAATTTCAAATCACTGGTCGTTTCATTAGACGATGACTTAGATCAGGCGGTACTGAAAATTGAGTTGAATGAGCCAGGGGCTGTTACGGCATCTCAGATAGTAGATAAACCAGGTGTGACGATTCATAATCCTGAACACCATTTAATGACTTTGCAGAATAAGCGTAACCTCAGTATAGAGTTATACGTTCAGAAAGGAAGAGGATTTGTTCTCGCTGAACAACATGAGTTCCCTGAGGAGGAGAAGCTAGTTGACTTGGTAAGAATTGATTCCATTTATAATCCCGTGCGGTTAGCGAATTTTTCTGTTGAAGAGACTAGAGTTGGCCAGCGGACAGATTTCGATCGACTTACTCTTTCAGTGAAGACAAATGGATCGGTCAGTGCGGAGACGGCAGTCAGTTATGCTGTAGCTTTGCTCCAAAAACATCTCGAGTTTATGCTTTATTTCGGTGAAGGTGGCTTGCCCCAAACTGAGACCCTAGGTAGCAAGGTTTCCGAAGAGATGAGAGATTTGCTAAGACGTCCGCTAGAGGATATCACTGAACTCAGTGTCAGATCCCGGAACTCCCTCAAGAAAGAAGGGGTCAGTGTGTTGGCTGATTTGGTTCAGCGATCTGAAGATCAAATGTTAAGTATAGGCAACTTCGGCAAGAAATCCTTAACAGAGATTGCAGATTTTCTGTCCAGTCATGGATTAGAATTTGGGATGCAGTTACTGGTGGATGAGGAAGGGGAGTTTACTCTCATTGAAGAATCTGAAGAGACAGAACCTGAAGATTCATTTTTGAAGAGATTTTAGGTTCTATAAATCATGAGACATCGTCAGAAAGGTCGTGCCTTATCTCGGACACGCAGTCATCGGAAGGCGACTTTGAGAAACCTTGCTACGGCGTTATTCCGTCATGAGCGCATCGAGACCACAACCGCTAAGGCCAAAGAACTAAGACCTTACGCTGAGAGATTGATTACCTTCGGTAAGCGAGGGGATTTACATGCACGACGTTTGGCTGGGCGAGCTATTTCTGACAGGGAGATTTTGGGAAAATTGTTCGATGAGATCGGCCCACGTTTTATCGATCGCCCTGGTGGATATACTCGTGTTTTGAAGCTTAGGAATCGTAAGGGAGATGCTGCAGAAATGGCGTTAATTGAGTTACTCGATTAGACTTTCCTCTCAAGTTAAAGAGGCACAATAGAGAGATAAAAACGGGAGCACACACAAATATGGCATCAGGAAAAAATTCTTCTGGAGCAGCGGGGACGCTGCTAATGGTCGGGTCGTTTTTAGTGATAGGAGGGTTCCTGTACTGGCTT
>DUCW01000196.1:2257-3476 GCA_012959595.1 Gemmatimonadota bacterium | reverse complement strand
GACCGAAGTGAGGAGTATGTCGCATCTATCACGGTAGAAACTACCGAGGCCACCGAAACCCGAGATTTGAGCTCTGCAACAGTGGTACCAGTTGATGTTTTTGGGGTTAATCCAGCTGGGCAAAGTGACATGCTTATTCAAATAAATGAACTGACCATCCAAAGCTTGCTTGATTCCGAAGCTTTTTTCGTTGAAGTGGCTGGCCAGCCCTATTTAATCAAGATGTCTGCAGATCTCGTATCTGACAGTGTTTCCGTTGCTATGGGTGAAAATGTTTCGGTCACTGGAAATGTTTATCAAATGACTGACAGCATAGTTGATTCATGGGTGGCGATGGGTAGCCTAAGTGAGGCAAATAAGATTGTGGCTACCTTCTCGGAAACTTTCATAGAGGCTATGGATGTTACAGCGTATAGTGCTCCTGGTGCGAGCAATCAATAATTAGTGATTTTTGAGGAATTAGAAGATTATGTCTAGAGTGTGTTACGTCTGTGGGAAAGGGCCCAGAACTGGAAATAACGTCAGCCACGCCAATAACAGAACTCGGCGTCGATGGCTTCCTAACCTGCAAAGAGTCAATACTGTAACACCGGAAGGTGATAGGCGTAGGGTGCGAGTTTGTACGGATTGTATCCGAAGTGAGAGAATCTCCAAAGCACCGCCAATTAGATTGGCTGGAGACTAAACCTTGATACTGCCAATATCTCAAATGAAATAATCTAAGCTCATAAGAGTGACGCTGTTCAAGGATGGAATTTAAGCAGAGGTCATATCCTAGCCAGTGAGCATGCAAGAAAAAGAAACCAGTCCCAAAGCATCTCAGCCCCTGAAGGGGAGACGTATAGTAGTTACTCGGCCCCTGAAGCAGTCGATTAGATTTTCAGAGAGTCTAACTAATCTCGGATCCCAAGTGATTCAGATGCCTACAGTTGAGATATCCGATCCCAGTGATTTCCAGGATTTGGATAGGGCTGTGCGGTGCCTTCCTGACTTCGATTGGGTAGTTTTTACTTCTGGGAATGCCATTCGATTTTTCATAGAGAGTGCTAAGCGTACGGGTATTTCTGTTGTTGAATCTTTGAGTAATACTGGGGTTTGTTGTGTAGGGCCGGAAACTGCAAGACTTTGTGAGAATTATGGTATAAACGTCGAAGCTGTGCCGATGATTCATACTGGGGAATCCATAGTAGAGTTATTTAGGTCACGTGGAGATCTCAGT
>DUCW01000196.1:1589-2216 GCA_012959595.1 Gemmatimonadota bacterium | reverse complement strand
AAAATTTCTAATACCCTCTTGTTCAGAGGCAAGATTAACTGTTTCTGAGGGTTTGGAAGGATTGGGGGCCAGTGTTAGCGTTATTTTAGCTTATGAGACGTTGCCGGTTCTCCAGGTGCCAAGTGAGACTCTCACTAACGTACAAGCGGGTGTTGACTTGTTAACGTTTACATCTCCTTCCACTGTCCAGAGTTTCCATGATTTAGTTCGAGGCGAAGCCTATTCTCCAGCTGCTGTGATTGGTCCAGTAACGTCTGAAGAAGCTGAAAAACTAGGGTATGAGGTAGTGGTTCAAGCTACAGAGCACAGCACGTCAGGGATGTTGAGGTCTATAATTCAATACTTCACAAATAATGCTAATAGAATTTGAGGAAGGCGTCTTCTATTCTTGGAGCATGTAGCAGGTAAGAGTTGTTCTTTGGGGTGTCGAACCATTATCTATTCAATGTATTGGAATATACGGAGTGAGATCTTTTCTGGAGAAATCAGTTGATAGTTTTACTCAGTTTTGTTAAATGACTTATTCGTTGATCAATCGTTTCGAAAGTGGTGACCTCAAGATGGGGGTTATAGGTCTAGGATATGTTGGTTTACCTTTAAGCTTGGAGATGGCTGGGTCTGGGCTGG
>DUCW01000196.1:0-1525 GCA_012959595.1 Gemmatimonadota bacterium | reverse complement strand
GATTCGGACAAGGTGAACGGCATCAATGAAGGCCAGAGTCATGTAATTGACGTAAGTGACCAGGAGTTGGATGAGGTTTTGGACACTGGGAGATTCAGGGCTACCTGTGAAATGCATAGAATATCAGAGTGCGATGCCATCTCTATTTGTGTTCCTACTCCTCTATCGAAATCTCACGAACCAGATATTTCGTATATTTTGTCGGCATCTAAGATGGTGTCTGAGAGTTTAAGGAAAGGGCAATTAATAGTACTCGAATCAACTAGTTATCCTGGAACTACGCGGGAGGCAGTTTTACCTGTTTTGGAGCAGACAGGTTTAGAAATAGGGAAAGATTTTTTTCTTTGTTTTTCTCCTGAGCGTGTTGATCCTGGGAACAAGAACTGGGATATCAAGAATACGCCCAAGGTAATAGGGGGGATAACGACGGATTGCCTGCTGGCTGGACGTGCTGTTTATGAGCGATTCGTTGACGACTTAGTTCCGGTCTCTTCAACTGAAGCTGCAGAGCTAGTCAAGATTTTGGAGAACACGTTTAGGGCAGTGAATATAGCAATGGTTAATGAGATCGCCCTAATAGCGGATCGATTGGCTGTGGATATTTGGGAGGTGGTAGACGCTGCAAGCACCAAACCTTTCGGTTTTATGA
This sequence comes from Gemmatimonadota bacterium, assembly GCA_012959595.1. Classification (GTDB taxonomy): domain Bacteria; phylum Gemmatimonadota; class Gemmatimonadetes; order Longimicrobiales; family Gaopeijiaceae. Next base: position 876 of record DUCW01000196.1, on the reverse strand, counting down.
GATTCACTCCTGGCCCAGGTTTCGGAGGCCACTGTATTCCTGTTGATCCGCAATATTTAGCCTGGAAAATGCGTGGCTTGAATTATCGAACTCGTTTTGTAGAATTGGCTTCCGAGCTGAACGCGGAAATGCCTAAGTTCTTGGTAGAAAAGGTACGCTCCAGTTTGGAATCTAGAGGCGAGACCTTAGAGGGAGCCAATATCATGATCATTGGAGTTTCGTATAAGAAGGATGTTGGTGATGTCAGGGAGTCACCAGCTCTACACGTGATTCACGAACTCCTCTCTTCCGACGCTAAAGTGGAATATCATGATCCTTATGTACCAGAGTTACAGTTGTCTGAAGGCCTATCACTGTCTTCGGTCACACTGACTGACGAAATCCTTTCCCAATCCGATGCAGTAGTGATCGTGACTGATCACTCGAGTCTGGACTACTCCAGAATTCTTGATTCCTCATCGATTCTAGTAGACGCTAGAAATGCTACCAGATTTCTTAGCCGAGATAGCAAATCCTTGGGGGAGTCCTGGGTTGTAAAGAGCTAGGCCGATGAAAAATTGTTGTAATGGTGAAGCTGACCTAATCCCAGCTAATCAGGATATTTTTTGAAATGTATAAGGTTTGCTGCACCTTGGTGTTCTCTTATTTGGCCCTGTTTCCTTTGGGTGAGGTCTGTGCTCAATCTCTACGTCCAACAGAAAAGATTGACCAGGTGACTAGAGAAATGGAAATGTTGTTGAGTGAAGGTATTCTGGACACGATACCCTTGGGTCAGAGTTTTGGCTTGACCAGGACGGTTCGAAAAGCTTTTGATGGGTCGAGAGTAGATTCTTCATCGACTTCTGAAAACAAACTAAAAGAACTGGTCCGGGGAGA
>DUCW01000195.1 GCA_012959595.1 Gemmatimonadota bacterium | reverse complement strand
GAAAAGACTGGCACAAGAAAGTTTGAATTCAAACCTATTGATATTTCGCCTTTTGCGGAGGACTATCTTTTTAGATCGGGGAAAAAAGTTTTAATGATGAGTGCCACTATCATGAACAGAGATGCATTTTGTCAAATCCTAGGTATCAAAGAAGAAGAATGTGAATTCATTTCTATCCCTTCTCCTTTTCCTCCAGAAAATAGACCAATTATTTTTTCTCCAGTAGCTTCAATGACTATGAAACATATCGATGCAGGTCTCCCAAAATTGGCAGAGGCTGTAAAGGCTATTTTGGCCGGGCACCCCGATGATAAAGGAATCATTCACTGCCATTCATACAAGATCGCAAATTACCTTAAGAAGAATATTCGCGACAAGAGGCTTCTGATTCATGATTCCACAAATAGGGATAGGGTTTTATTTAAACACACCAATGGGAAGCAACCTACGGTGCTGCTGTCTCCAAGTATGTCAGAAGGTGTAGATCTTAAGGACGATGCTAGCAGATTTCAAATTCTATGCAAAGTACCATATCCATATTTGGGAGATAAGCTAGTATCTAAACGTATGAGAAAATGGAAGTGGTGGTATCCGCTTCAGACGGCAAAGACCGTTGTGCAGTCGGTAGGCAGATCTATTAGATCTAGCTCTGATCATGCTGTTACATACATTTTGGATGCAAATTGGGGATATTTCTTCGAAAAAAATAAAGACGTTTTTCCAGAAGACTTCAAAAAATGTATATTGTAACTGGAGGTTTTCATGGCTATCGCATCTAGTATAAGAAACCTTAAAATATTTCTAAGTGAAAGATCTAACGAACGACCCATTTATATGACATCTGGTGGGTTTGATCCAATACACGTCGGACATGTACGTTGTATTTTAGAAACTTCGATGTTGGCCACAAACAGTGGTCTACATCCCTCAAAAATGAAAGGGTTGGTAGTTATTGTTGTTAATGCTGATTCATTTTTAATTCGTAAAAAGGGTTATGCATTTATGCCACTTAATCAGAGAATGGAAATTATTAACGCCATTCAAGGGGTTGATTATGTTGTTCCATGGGAAACATCTGGTGATCAGACGGTATGTGGTGTCATCAAGGAATTGAAGCCTAGGTATTTTACAAAGGGCGGAGATAGGTTCGACGCTAGTACAATTCCGGAGTGGGAAATCTGCCAACGAATCGGGTGCGAAATACTTACTGGTATTGGAGGAAATAAAATCCAAAGTTCGAGTAGTTTAGTTGATAGGAGTAAAAGTTATGGGAAGGTATAATTTTCGGACAAATAAATCTTTGGCCATATATGATTTTGATCACACCTTGTGTCACAGCAAAGGTGTGGTAAAGGTTAAAGATAAAGAGAACGACGAATTTTTCAAATTAACGGCACAGGAATATACGGACTTTCGAAATGCGAAGGGGCCGGACACAATGGCCAGGTATGAATTCGATTTTAGTGATTTTCGAGGTCAGCCCCAGAAAGGTGAACCCATTACATGGACGTTCAATAAGCTAATCAGGGATTTGGCAGATGAGACATGTACCGTTGCGTTAGTAACCGGCCGGGATGAATTGATTGGTCCAAAAGAGTGGCTGGAAGATCATGATATCGACACCTCGAAGATGATTTTAATGTGTTCCGGAAACCCAGATAAGAGTTTCTGTTATGAAAGCCTGCTGATCAATGTACAACCAGAAAATGTAGAGATATATGAAGATGGATACCCATACGTAAATCAGTGCATTGAAATATGTCGAAAGTATGGAGTAACATGCGAAGCGTATATTATCACAAAGGAAATCATTGAAAATCATAACACCGGTTCTCTTTCATACGTGATTTCGAGGGTTTAATTGTGGTACCAATAATTCAAAAGCCGTGGGGGTATGAAGAAATTCTATCCATCACTGATCACTATGTTATGAAGAGAATGATCGTTAACGCTGGTCATAGGATGTCTTTACAATACCACAACGAAAAAGAAGAAACTATTTTCGTCGTTTCTGGGTGCCTGGTTGTTTGGACCGACGATGGGGCGCCATTGAAGCTTAGACCTGGATGCACTTATCATGTCAAGCCTGGAGAGATTCACAGATTTGGAGCAGAAATAGACGGTCCGGTTGTACTGATAGAATGTTCAACAACCGAGCTCGATGATGTCGTAAGAATAGAGGATGATTACTCGCGCGAATGATACTTATTGCAGCCATGTACAAACAAGAGGATACATATGAAAC